>CASGCC010000151.1 GCA_949299585.1 uncultured Bacillota bacterium
AGGCCGTTAATTTTTCCGATAAGGATCAAGAATTCCAGTATTATATCGACAGTTTTGAGGATGAAGCCGAACAGGCGATCTTTGAACCATTTAGAGAAGATAATCCGATGCATCACGCTTACTATGTCGAAGTAAATGATGGTGATGATCTGGAAACGATCGCTAATCAGATCTCTCAGATCGAAGGCGTATATGAAGTAAACTACGGAGGAGAAAGCAGCGTAACCTTGGTAAATGTCATCAATAGCGTACGCAATGGCGGAGCTATCTTGGCAGCTGCATTGAGCTTATTAGCTGTTTTCTTGATCCAAAATACCATCAAGGTCACCATTCTGGCGCGTGCCGATGAAATAGCCATCATGCGTAACGTAGGCGCTAGAAACGGGTTCATCCGTTCACCATTCTTGGTTGAAGGGGTCATCATCGGGATCTTAGGAGCGATCATTCCGATCCTTTGCATGGTGTTTGGTTATATCTATCTATATGATGCCTTAGGCGGAATCGTGATCAGCAATATGTTTACCTTGATCCCGCCACATCCATTTGTATTATACTTAGCATTGATCTTGCTAGGGGTAGGAAGCGTAGTTGGTTTGATCGGAAGCTTGCTTTCTGTTAATAAATATTTGAGGTGGAAACGATGAGAAAAGGACTTAAATTATTATTGATCATCGCTATCTTGCTGATAAATATTGGTGAAGTTCAGGCAGATGATGACTATGCAACCAATGGCGAGTATTATGAAGAATTATGTACCAGTGGCAATGGCTTGACAGAAGAGCAAAAAGCCGCTTGTGAAGGCTATCGTGCTTATTTATCTTCTCAAACCGCTTCCATGCAGGAACAATTAGCACAGATCGAATCGCAGCGGGAACAGATTGCCGCTAATATTCAAGAATATGCGGAAAAGATCCGTGACTATGATGCGCAGATCGAAACCTTAAATGCACAGATCGCTTCTTTGAATAATGAGATACTGGTCGTACAAGCTCAGATCGAAGAGAAACAGGCGGAGATCGATGCCAAGCAAGCAGAGATCGATAGCTTAAAAGGCAAGATCGAAGATCGAATGGTTGCATCACAATCTAGTATGCGTTTAAACAAATATATCGATCTTTTGATGGGCGCAAAAAATCTGCAAGATCTTTTGCGCCGAGCAAACGGCATCAAGACCATCACGGAATATGATCAAAATACCATGGATGAGATCAAGGTCTTGATCGATGAGCTAAATGCGATCCAAGCCCAATTAGAAAGCGATAAAGCTGAATTGGAAGTCATGAAGCAAGAAGTTGTCGATAAGCAGCAACAGGTCGTATATCTAAGAGAAGAAGCCAGGATCGTCAAGGAAGAGTACATGAAACAAGAAGCGGCCTTGGAGGAACAAGGAAATAAGATCGCAACCGATATCAGTGCCATCAATGAAAAGATGAATGCGATCAGTGCGGAACTAGGCAATGTCGTTGCCAGTGCCGGATGGACTAGACCAGTAAATTGTTCGATCTATGAAGGAACATGGCATTATTCAAGCGGTGGTGTTCACTTGGGAGCTGATTTCTCAACTTCGATCGGAACGCCGATCGTGGCCGTAGGTAATGGCGTTATCTTGAAAAGCAGCGATGGCTGCCCAGCCGGGTATCTTGGAAACACTTGCGGGGGATCAGGATCAACTGGCGGCGGAAATCAGGTTTATCTTCTTACGAATATCAATGGCAGCTTGTATGCGGTCAAATATTTGCATATGTTGGCTGGCACGCCAATTGCGGCAGGAACGATCGTTAATGCTGGTGATAAGATCGGCGAAGTAGGTACTAGTGGTAACTCTAGCGGTCCGCATTGCCATGTCGAAGTATTCTATCTTGGTACGATGTCGATCCAGGAATATGCAACAAGCTGGAATGGCGATCTGTCTTTTGGGGCAGGTTGGAGCAGCGCGGCTTTGAACCGTTTGTGCGAAAATGGGGTTGGAGCACCTTGCCGCGTGAAACCGGAATCAGTATTTGGCGGATAATAGGCAGCAATGCTGCCTTTTTGAAATATTGCTATCAAGGCTTATGAGCTTTAGATAATTGGTAGTTGAGCAAAAGGAAGAATAGATATGAGTGATAATAAGAAAAGAATAAAATTACAGCGATATGAATGGCCTGATGAAGTATTAGCCAAGAAAAAAGCTCGCCGGCAAAAATTGATCAATACCTGCATCATTGTTATCGTCATGATCGGTATGACGATGGGGGGTTATTTCTGGGGCATCCGCAAAGCAAGAAATATCGCTAGCGGCATTTATACCTATGATGGCAATAAGATGTCAACGGTCTTAGATATCTTAAGCAGTCAATGGTATTTTGCCGATCAGATGGATGATGTTGAAGAAACCCTGACCGATCAAGCTTTGATCGGCATGACGACCTTAGAATTAGATCCGCACACGGCATATATGTCTAGTCAAGAAATTGAAGACTTCTTTGCCAGCATCGATAATAATTTTGTAGGTATAGGCGTAAGGGTCAGAAATTATGATACCTATCTGGTCGTAGACAGCGTTTTTAAAAACAGTCCGGCTGAAGCAAGCGGCATCGTCAAAGGAGATATCATCGCTAGCGTTGATGGCGTGCAGGTTGCGGATCGCGAATATGAAGAGATCGTTGATATGATCAAAGGTGAAGCCAATACCAAGGTATCTTTAGGAATCATCCGTGATGATAACGAGTGTCAGATCGATGTCATTCGCCAACAGGTCAATACGACGGTTGATGGTGAGATGCTTGATGATGGCATCGCCTATGTTGAATTAAGCAGTTTTGGAGAATTGACCAGCGATCAGCTGATTACATACCTTGATGAATTTAACGCCCAAGGAGCAAACAAGCTGATCTTAGATCTAAGAGATGATGGCGGAGGTCATTTAGGCAGCGTTGTCGATATTGGCAGCTTGTTCATCGCTAAGGATAAAGTGATACTTGAACAAGAAAGCGCTGATGGCACCATCGTGCAATATAAATCGGATGGCAAACGCCATTATGAATATGATGATATCGTTATCTTGGTAAATAAATCAACTGCCAGTGCCGCAGAGGTCTTGACCTTGGCACTTAAACAGCAAGTGCCAAACGTAACTATCGTTGGCACAACGACATATGGCAAAGGTACGATCCAAACGACCATTTATCTGGAAGATGGTTCGGCATTGAAATATACGACCAGCAAATGGAATGCGCCTGATGGCAGCAATATCAATGGCGTTGGCATCGAACCTGATGTCGTCGTTGAAATACCGGATATCATCACTAGCCCATATTATGATATGGAAGAAGATATGACCTTAGCCTATGATTCGGTAAATGCGATCAATGTCCAACTGCAAAAAAGCTTAGATTATCTAGGCTATCCTATTGAAAGAGAAGATGGATATTTTGATGCATCTACCCAAGAAGCGCTGAAAATGTTTGAAGCCAAAAATGAAAAATATAAAGTTGAACTGATTAACGATTTGCCGGAGGATGCTGTTATCAGCACCTATACCCAGGGCGACTTTACCGATTTGTGCGCAGG
>CASGCC010000152.1 GCA_949299585.1 uncultured Bacillota bacterium
TACCTTATAATTTTAAATCAAAACAAAGGGGCAAACAAGTTTAAAATTGCTCTGATCACTCTTTTGAACAAATAAACGTCATTACAATCTTTCATTGTAATTTCTTGAGAAACTTTCAATGTATCTAAATAATCTTGTTTCATCTTTTGAATGCAGTGGCTGCGATACATCAATACTCCACACTCAAAATGCAGATAATAACTACGATAATCAGTATTGACAGTTCCACATAAGCCATATATATCATCACAGACAAAACTTTTGGCATGAACAAATCCCGGGGTATATTCATAGATCCTAACGCCTGCCGCGATCAATTGCTTATAATTGCTTTGTGTGATGGAAAAAACATACCATTTATCTGGGATATGAGGAACGCATATCCTAACATCTACCCCATTGCGGCTTGCTAAGGTCAACGCTTTAGCTAACTCATTAGTTATGACCAGATATGGCGTATAAATATACACATATCGCTTAGCGGCATTTATGATATTAAGATGCATATTCAAGCCAACATCTTCATTATCAGTTGGACTATCACAATAAGGCTGAACGTAACCATCATTATCTACCTTCTCACAAGGCAATAAATATTGATTATAATCAAAATCTTTGATCTTTGCCAGATATTTATACATCTGTAAAAACATCAGGGTCAATGATGTAACAGCTTTTCCTTTCAGCATTACGGCATTATCTTTCCAATGCCCAAAGCGTACGGTCTCATTGATATACTCATCAGCTAAGTTAATGCCTCCACAATATCCTACATTATTATCGATGACACAGATCTTTCGATGATCTCGATTATTCATTTGAATAGCTAATGCAGGACGCAAGCGATTAAATTTATAACATACGATACCTTTTTTCTTTAGGAGCTCATCATAATTGCTTGGCAAATTTGTCGCACACCCAAAATCATCATAGATCAATATTACCTTGACACCTTCTAAGACTTTAGCCTCTAAGATCTTCAAGATGCTATTCCACATCTTTCCCTCTTCAATGATAAAATATTCCATGAAGATAAAATGTCTTGCTTTAGGTAATTCATCTAGCATGCTAGCAAATTTTTCTTCTCCTGAAGCAAAAAAAGTTACCTGCGTATCTTCATATGTTCCAAAACCATCAGCATTGAAACCATAATTAAACATTTTATAAGCATCACAATCGTGACGATATAGCTGCTGTAATTTTTCTCTTGTATTTTCTAGCTCATCTTTTATACCTTCATAATTTAGATTAGCCATCCTCAACGCTTTAGAAACCTTGCGTCCTCCAAACATCAAGTACAATACTCCGCCAAATAAAGGTACGATCAAAACCAAAATACACCAAGCAATCTTATAAGCAGGGTTATCCTGACGATTTATGATATAAATGACGATGACATAACTAAAGATGCTAAAATAAGCGTTGATAAAATAACTGGCACTTAAATCAAAGATACTATATAAAATGATAAAAAGCTGGATAAGGATCAGAAAAAAAACGGTCATCAAGCGATTGGTCAATTGTTTCTTTAATTTATTCTTCATAACATCATATCCTTATCTCATATATATTTTTTAGCGTCTCACCGTTACGATATAACCAATGATCATGTGGAACTTCAGCTACTTCTAATAATCTTGCATTTAGCTTTTCAATGGTCTTGCGTGAAGCAATATTTTCTGGAGAGCAAGTGATCCAAAGCTTTTTGATTCCCGCTTCTTTAGCAATTTCTAATAAGATCAAACAAGCTTTATAGGCATAATGATTACCGCGATAGCGCATAAAAACACTATAACCGATATTACCAGCATAATAAAGTTCTTCATTTTCTCCAAATCGCAGATCACAAATACCTACTATTCGTTTACCTACGATCATATTATAATAGATAACCTTAATTTCATCAGGCCTTTGTGGTTCATCGATCCGAAAAGCCTCTAATTTTAACGGCTCATCATTCTTTTTGCCAAATAAGCGAAAAAACATAATCCTCCTTAACAAAAGAAACTGTATTAAAAAATTAATACAGCTTCTTGATCAAATCAATATAGATATTTTGTAGTTCAGTCTTTTGGTCTTCAGTCATCTCATTTTGTTTTGAACCATCGAAACTATCAACCAAAGATAAGTGATTGCCTACGATCTTGCCATCTTTGATCGCTACTACCTCTGGAACATACATCGTAGGTTCACCATCGACCGTCGTCAAGATAGCTTCCAGCTTTTCGATCAAAGCATTAAATTGCTCATCACTTATTTCTTCCGCATAGATATCAACATAATAAACTGGAACTCCTTGGCTCAATGCTGCATCATTCAATACCGGCAATGCTCTTTGGCAATATGGACAATTAGCATATCCCCATACTACGATGCCCGTTCCGTTTTCATCAAACATCCTTAAAGCATCATCAAAGGAGATCTTTTCGATTGCTATATCAACGCCATCTTCAAAAAAAGCATAATCATCAGTTGTAAATTCACTTGTCGTTAATTTCACGCTATTTTCATATGTTGCTGAGCTAGTTTGTGATGGAGCTTTTTCATTGCTTGTACATCCCCACAAAAGTGCTAGGCTTAGCAAAACTGCAATAGTTTTTTTCATTCTTAACCTTCTTTCTTAACAAGAATTTTATCATCAACCGGGCTTGAATACAACTATTTTAGTTTTTTTATCTCCATGGCTTCATAAAGCTCATTGATCTTTTCTCTTGTTCCTAAGCCTTTGGAAAAGCTTGTTGCGACCTTGCAGCAATTAGCAAATCTAAAGCTATCAACTGCATCGCGTGATCGATTATAATTGACAACAAAGCCAGCGACCAAACTATCTGCCGAACCTACGGTATTTACGATCTTATCTTTTTGGGGAGCATCACATTTATATGCTCCATCTTTATTAACAAATAAAGCCCCTTCATCTCCTAACTGAACGATGATGTTTTGTGCGCCCTGATTTACGATATCTTCCATGGCTTCAATGATCTGAGCTTCATTATTTAATTGCCGATCCGCCATGATCTGAATATCTTCAACATTGGTACGAATCAAAAAAGGTTTGTTCGCGATGCAACGACGATTGATCATTGCATTGGTATCTAATATCACTCTGACATTGCAAGCCAAAAGCTCATTGATCATATCACAAATATCATCAAGGATATAAACCGGACAATTCCCGCTAAATACAAAAGTATCATTTTCATCTAATCTTTCAACCTTTTTACGTAAAGTTTCCATGTTTTGCGGAGTAATATATGGACCAGCGGCATTTAGATCGGTTTCTTCTTCATTAGCCCGAATCTTGACATTGATCCTGGTATGGCCATCAATATAAGTAAAACTAGGCTGGATATATTCATATTTCTGTAAAAGTTCAATATAAAAATGACGGGTAAAACCTCCAATGAAACCAAAAGCTCGACTTGGTACCATCATATTATTCAAAACGATCGAAACATTGA
>CASGCC010000153.1 GCA_949299585.1 uncultured Bacillota bacterium
TTACTTATCTGGAAGTAAATATCAGCTGTATATTAATTATTCTGATAATATTGAACTTACATCTTAAGAACCTAGATAAAAGCCTTTCTGCAAGGATCTTTTCTGCGTTATTATTTTCAATAATCATATATTTTATTTTTGATCTGGCATGTGGTTTGATGGAAAATGACGTATTGCATGAATCACAGTTAATAAGCACCTTGCTTAATATTGGCTTTTTCTTTTCTTCTTATTTGGTAGCGTATTTTTCCTTTGTTTATAGCGAGTGTGAAATAGGTAGCAAATGGATGTTTAAAAAAGATAAATTAGCTATTAGTTTTGTACCTGTACTGGTCATGTTCATTCTCACGATATTGACCTTGAAATATAGATTTTTCTTTTATATCGATGATGCTGGTAATTATATCAAAGGACCGCTTTATTTCTTGATGTTATTGATGGCATATAGTTTCTTGATTGCAATATGCATCAAGAATTTAAGCTTATACTTTAATCGAAAATATTATCTTAAACGCGATGTATTGCTGACGATGAGCTCATTTGTGGTTTTTCCTTTATTAGCTGGAGCAATACAAGCTTTTCATACCGGGATTTCCATCGTTTGTTTAGGAGGTACGATTGCGATCGTTCAAGTATTTACCAAGATGCAGAACAAACGCATTACCATCGACACTTTAACTCAGATCAATAATCGCACAAAGTTAATGCAGTACTTAGATAATAGGGTTAATAATTATAATAAGTTTCCAACTGATGACATATATTTTATCATGATCGATATTGATCATTTTAAAAGCGTAAATGATACATATGGACATATTGAGGGTGATGAGGCTATCAAAGCTTTAGCTAATATCTTAAAGCTATCATGTAATAAATATTCGTGTATGCTAGCACGTTTTGGCGGTGATGAATTTTCCATCGTTTATGAAGGTGATTTTAGCAACATGAAAAAACTGTTAAATAAGATTGAAAATAATTTGCGGGCATATAATAAAGATATTCAAAAGCCTTATGATCTACAGATAAGTTTGGGATATGCCAAATATGACGGAAGCATGAAATCTATATCTGAACTAATGGCTAAAGCTGATGCTGAGCTATACAAGGAAAAAAACCGTAAAAAGAAAAAATAGGAGGTTTTATCATGGATAAAAAACAAATATTCCTTTCTTACCTTGATCTTAATCTTGAAAAAGTAAGCAAAAAATTTGTCTTAGAATTTAAAACCAGATACAATATTTCTCATTTACAGATGAGCACGATGTGGTATGTGAACAATAATGAAGAATTAACGATGGGCGAATTAGCCAATAAATTAAGGATATCCAAGCAGCAAACCACCAAGCTTGTCGATACGCTGGAAAGCAAAAACTTGGTCATGAGATGTCATTCATTAGAAAATAAACGAAATATCATCGTAAAGCTGACAGAAAATGGTAAAGCGATCTTGCAAGAAGTTGAAGAAAGCTATGCTGATGAATTTTTAGCTAAAATAGAAAATGATGAAGATGCTGAATGCTTATTTACCGCTATGGCTGATATCGTTAGGATCCTTTCAAAGATTTAAACTGCGATCTTGCAGTTTTTTTTGTGTGTAAAAAAGGCTTTGGATATGCCAAAGCCTTTTTCATGATTGGTGCAGATCGCTGCTACGATCCTTATATTTGGTGTGTAGCATTTGTTTTGCTATTGGACTTAAAGGAGCTTCATAAAAGCTTTCATATAATTTAATGATTTCAGGATTTTGATATGAAGCTTTTAGCTCAACTTCTTGATCTTTGTTATATAGTCCTTGCATGCGTTTGATATGAAGCTGTGATCCTAAGTGGAGATATTCTTTTGGTTGTCCACCACCGCCGATGCATCCGCCTGGACAGGTCATGACTTCGATAAAGTGATATTGTTGATTGGTTTCGTTGATATGTTCGATAAATTTTTTAGCTGCTGCGGTGGTTGAGATAGCGGCATAATTGATCGTGATGCCATTGATGTTTATGCTTCCGCTCTTTACATCACGAAAACCTCGTATAGGTTCAAAAGATAGCAACAAGCTGTTTGGATCTTGATCGGTCAAAAGGTGGTAAGCAGTTCTTAAAGCAGCTTCCATTACGCCACCACTGTTGCCAAATAAGATGCCGGCACCCGATGCGTTGGACATCAAAGGATCATATGGCTCATCAGGCAAAGATTTGAAATCGATCTTTTGGGCTTTGGCCCATCTAGCTAATTCGCGGGTCGTTATCACATGATCCATATCTTTTATGCCTTGGGTTTCTAAGAATTTACCTGCAGCGTTTAATTCATCGCGCCGTATCTCGTATTTTTTTGCTGTACAAGGTGTCAGAGCGACATTGATGATCTTTGTAGGATCGATGTCTTGCTTTTTAGCAAAGTAAGTCTTGATCGTTGGACCTTGCATCCCGATTGGGCTTTTGGCTGAAGAAAGATTAGGGATAAGCTTAGGATCAAAAGTTTCGATATATTTGACCCAGGCTGGACAGCAGCTGGTAAATTGTGGGAGATTTTGCTGGTTTTTGATCCTTTCGATCAATTCGTTGGCTTCTTCCATGATCGTAAGGTCTGCGGCAAAATTAGTATTAAGAACATAATCAAAACCTAAACGTCTTAGTAAAGCAACCATCTTTCCTTCAACGAATTCGCCAGCTGGCAACCCAAAAGCTTCGCCTAAAGCTACACGAACAGATGGCGATGTTGAAACGATGACGATCTTTTCAGGATCCTGAATATGTTTGATGACATCTTCATATTCGTTTCTTTCGGTAATGCTATCCATCGGACATACGTTGGCACATTGTCCACAGTTGATGCAAATAGCGGTATCATTGGTATCCTCTAGTTTATAAAAACCATGTACGCTGATCTTTTCTTTACAGATATCTTTACACATTCCGCATTGAACGCATAGTTCTTCATGACGAATGATGGATGGATTATCAGGTTCGATTGCGACCCTTAGATCTAGTGGTAGGTGTTTGCTCATGATTAGTCTCCTTCTTTGCTTGTTTTTGACATTGGCGGCATATACCATAAAATTCAATCGTATGACCTTCGATCAAAAAATCTGGGCTGTCAAAAGTGTTATGATCAAATTCTGGATGATAGATCATTGGCGCATCAATGATCTTTGAACACAAACGACAGCGCATATGGTAATGCGGCTTGTTGATAGGTTCATAATGGGCTTCGTTATCGCTAACCATGACCTTCATGATAATTCCTTCTTCACAGCCCTGATTTAAGATGCGAAAGATGGTTGCTTTGGATATTGAAGGATAGTCCTGATGAATATATTCATAGATTTGTGAAGCCGTTGGATGATTGTGCATCTCTTTTAATGCATGCATCACAATTTGTTTTTGTAAAGTATTTCTTTTCATTCTCGCACCCCGTTTCTTATTGACAATGATTACTATTTAATAATAATT
>CASGCC010000154.1 GCA_949299585.1 uncultured Bacillota bacterium
TGATTTAAAATTATAAGGTAATTTATGTAGGAGAAGTTATGGAAAATATTGGCTTAGTATTAGAAGGCGGAGGCATGCGCGGTGCATATACCGCAGGTGCCCTAGTATGGCTGATCGAACAAAATATCATCTTTAATTATGGGGTAGGCATTTCTAGCGGAGCCATGCATCTATGCAGTTATTATAAAAAAGATAGTAAGATGCTAGAAGATATCAGCTGTAAATATATGTCAGATAAACGTAATGTAGGTATCATCCCATTGTTAAAAGAATTTAGATATGTTGGTTATGATTATATGTTTGATCATCTGTTAAAAGATGTTTTACATTATGATGTTTCTGCATTGCATGAAAGCAATGAACATGAAATTGAATTTGGCGTCTTTGATTGCGAGCAAGGAGACACATATTTTTTTGATCAAAAGATCTTAGATGATGATCTTAAATTTTTAAAAGCAGCATGTACATTGCCAATTGCGGGTAGGATCGTGGATTTTAATGGTCATAAATATCTTGATGGTGGTATCAAGATCATGATCCCGATCGAAAGGAGCATTGAAAAAGGTTGTAAGAAACATTTTGTAATAACTACCAAACCTGAAGGTTATGTTCGTAAAGCGGCTGGCAAACCAATGCTGGAGTTCATGCGCATGAATTATTTAAAATATCCTAAGGTATTTCAAAATTATCGTGTTCGAGCAAATAATTATAATAAGCAAATGGAAATTATCTATGATCTGGTTGAAAAAGGTGATGCCTTGTTGATCAGACCTAGCGAGAATATTCCTGTAAAGCGTTTCAGTGGTGATCCAGAAAATTTACAAAAATTGTATAAATTAGGATATGCTGATATGGAAAAAAGAAAAACAGAAATTTTGGCATTCATAGGAAGGTGAATTATGATCAAATTAATTGCGAGCGATATTGATGGTACATTGATCAACTCGAAAAGTGAATGTACAGATCGGACGATAGCAGCCTTAAAAGCTGCTAAAGCAAAAGGTATAAAATTTGCGATTTGTTCTGGCCGCCCGGTCAGTGGGATCAAACCGCTGATCAAAGGATGGAATTTAGATAATATCGTTGATTATATTGTTGGAATGAATGGTGGCGAGGTGTGGAACGTTAACGAAGATAAATTTGTATCTTGCTATCCCTTGGATGAAGCTACGATCAAAGAATTGATGGATGAATATGAACCAATGGGATATATTCCAACATATTATGATGATAGCGGTTTATATTGCCAGACCATTACTCAAGATGTTATTAATGTTGCCACAAGAACGGCAACGCCATACTTTCAAGGTGATGTTAGAGCTTTGACCAAAGGACCTCAGCCAAAGCTAATGTTTATCTTGCCACCGGAAAAGATGGCAGATATTGAAGCATATTATCAAGATCATAAAGATCCTCGTTATGTAGCATTTAAGACCGCAAAGGATCTATTTGAATTTAGCAATCCGTTATTAGCTAAAGATATCGGGGTTAAGATAATCTGTACGCAGATGGGCATCGATATGCAGGATGTATTAGCATTTGGGGATACGACCAATGATATTGAGATGCTGAAAGCCGCCGGTATTGGAGTTTGCATGGCTAACGGTTCTCAGGATGCAAAAGAAGCTGCGGATGTGATTGGTGATAGCTGCGATGAAGATGGTATTGCAAATTATTTATATAAAAATGTTTTGTAAGCTTGTTCAGATGAACAAGCTTTTTAATTGATAAAAAAAGATGCTTGATCAAGCATCTTCGGTTGCAGGAGCGCTCGTGCTAGCTGCAGGTTCATTATTTGTTGTTTCATAAGCTAATGATGGGTCGTTCCAAGGCTTTAGATATAAACAGTAGTATTCATCATAAGTTAGATTAGAAGCTACGACAGCCTGCGCAATTTCAACCCCAACATAACGATAATGCCAAGACTCAAAGGCATAGCCGGTTATTTGTGTCTTACCTTCCGGATAACGTAAGATCCAGCCATAATCCTGACAATTGGTACTGGTCCAGGTATATTCGTTGGTGTCTTTATATTCGCTGATACCATCGCTATTGACGGATGCCAGATCGACCGTTAAGCCAGTTTGATGCTCAGAAAATCCTGGGCGAGCACTTAAGGCGTCAGCCTGTTCTTGGCCCATCGAAGCAATGTAGTCATTATATAGCTCTTCTTGATAACTGTAAGGACGATAAGCGCTGGCGGCATAGAAGCGAACACCTAGTTCCATCCCAGCATCTACCCAATTCATAAAAGCATCTGCGGCTTCTTGAGCCAATGAAACATTTTGAGCCGCATAAACTACGGAAAGATCGGTTATATTAGCTGGAGCATAATCACCATTAAGATAATATGTCTTATTTATCAGCATCGATAAGCTGCCAGGATCATCGACCGGTATGGTGTTTTCATATTCAGTGTAATAATCATTGGTCAATTCAAAAAAAGTTTCTGAATTGGTATCCCGATGATCAAGACAATCCTTGATATAACCAGATTCTAACAATTGATAATCAAATACCAACAAAGGGGTAATCTCATAGAATTTAAGTTGCTTAAATAAGTTATTAGCTTGTTTACGAGAATAACCACGGTCCAGAAGTCTTTGATATAAAAGAAAATCTTTATCTTCCAGCGGAGCATTAGCTTCTCTAACGCTATATAGATCTAGATATTCTGTTTTGACCGTGCCATTTAAGATTTCTTGAGCTAGATATTCACTATAATATTCGTTGTCGATGATTTCTGTTGTTAATTTTTGTTCGCGAATAGCTTTGATGGTCTTGCTATCATAGCCTAGATCTTTTAATTTACCGTTTTGGATGGTCCTAGGTATAAAGAAGATAGCGGCAATGACAATGACGATCGCTGCAAAACCTATCAATACTGATTTTTTGATACGACGGCGCTTTCGACGTCTTTTGTGCAGCTTTGTAGCTTGCTGTGGCTGGATTTTTCCTTTCTTTACTACTTTTTTGACAACTTTTTTTCTGGTCATTGCCTTCACCTCCTAAAATATGTTGAAAGGATATCTTGTAGGTTGGGGAGATACAAAAGTTAATTGCTCTTTGGTCGTTGGATGGATAAAGCTTATCTCATGGGCCCAAAGGGCAATTTGCTGATTTTTAGTGGCATGTTTGTTATATCGTTGGTCAGCATAAAGCGGAGCATCGATCAAGGAAAATTGTACCCTTATCTGATGCGGGCGACCAGTCTTAAGAGCGATTTTTACCAATGATAATTCGTTTTTTTGGGTTATTACCTGATAATCGAGGATAGCAAGCTTACCATTTTTCTTATCCTCAGATACCATGTTGGTTTTGTTATCTTTAACAAGGTAATTTTCTAGATGCCCTTGCTTTGGTAATGAAGCGGAGCAAACAACGGCTAG
>CASGCC010000155.1 GCA_949299585.1 uncultured Bacillota bacterium
AAAATTGTCGTTTAAAAGATGTCGTTACTTTTGAAAAAGCTGCCGGGGGAGCACCAGCTAACGTTGCTGGAGCGGTTGCCAAATTAGGTGGAAAAGCTAAGTTATTGACCAAATTAGGACAAGATCCATTTGGCGATTATCTGTTGTCATGCATGGAACAGCAAAATATCGATACTTCATACATCAAGCAAACAGCGCAGTATGACACCTCGCTGGCTTTTGTTTCTTTGGATGATCAGGGAAATCGTGATTTTAAGTTTTATCGTAAGACAGCTGCTGATCTAGCCTTTGAGATGGCTGATATCAATGAAGATTGTTTGAATGATGTCAAGGTCGTACATTTTTGTAGCGTTGATCTGGTTCCTTCTGCGATGAAAGAAGCACATCGCCATCTAATTGAGCTAGCTAAACAAAAGGGCATCTTGATCAGCTTTGATCCCAATTTACGTTTTTCCTTATGGGAAGATCATGCGTTGCTAAAAGAAACTGTTAATGAATTTATGAAATATGCTGATATCATCAAGATATCGGATGAAGAATTAAATTTTATCTGTGATACAGATGATGTCATGATCGCTCAGGCAAAGATCTTACAAGATGGTTGTCAAATGTTTATTTATACGAAAGGTGCAAAGGGGGCGGAGCTCTTTACGCGTGATCAACATATCAAACAAGATGCCTTAAAGGTCAAGGCCATAGATACGACCGGTGCTGGAGATACCTTTACGGGAGCCTTTTTATATAAATTGCTAGAAAATGGTGAATATGATCTTTTAAGCTTATCAAAAGAAAAATTACAGGAATATCTACGGTTTGCCACGGTTTATGCCGCATATATGACCACGGTCAAAGGGGCATTGGCATCTTTGGCCGATCATGAAACAATCGATAATTTTGTGAAAAACTTAAAATAAGCACTTATGCGTGAACATAAGTGCTTTTTAACTGAATTGACTATTGAACAAACGATGATAGAAGCCTTTTTGCATCAGCAATTGTTGATGGGTACCGTTTTCAATGATGCGACCATCTTTTAAGACAAGGATATCATCAGCATTCTTGATCGTTGATAAACGATGAGCAATGACAAAGCAGGTCTTATCCTTCATTAGCTCTAGCATGGCGTTTTGGATCAAGATCTCGGTTTGCGAATCAACGTTAGAAGTAGCTTCATCCAAGATCAAGATCTTAGAGGGTGAAAGCATGGCACGAGCAATTGTCAAAAGCTGTTTTTGACCTTTGGAGATATTGATACCATCATCGGTAATGATGGTATCGTATCCTTGCGGCAAGGACATGATGAAATGATGGATAAAGGCCTTTTTGCATACCGCGATCACTTCTTCTTTGGTAGCGTTGGGGTTGGCATATGCGACATTATCATAAATGCTTCCTGCAAATAGCCAAGTATCTTGCAAGACCATCGAAAAGGCTTGCCGTAAGCTTTTTCGGGTATAATGGTCGATAGGTATATCGTTGATCAAGATCTGACCGCTGTTAGCGTCATAGAAGCGCATCAGCAGATTGATGATGGTGGTTTTTCCTGCGCCGGTTGGACCAACGATTGCGATGGTCTGTTTGCTTTGAGCGATAAAGCTTACATGGTGCAATATCTCTTTATCTAGATCATATCCGAAGCAGACATCTTGAAATTTGACATTGATATCTTGATCATCATCGAGCTTGATGGCATTAGGAAGATCTGCGGTCTCAATGGGTTCATCTAGTAATTTAAAGATCCTTTCGGCTGCCGAAACGGCCGATTGAATTTCGGTGATGATATTAGCAGTTTCATTGATCGGACCAGAAAATTTACGAGAATACATGACAAATGATGAAATAGCTCCGATCGTGATGCCACCGCTTAGAAACAATAAAGCGCCAAACATGCTGATCATGGATAATGAAATGTTGTTGATGAAATTGACCGTTGGTCCCATGATGCTTCCTTCATAGTCGGCATCATAATATGCCTGAGAAGTGGCAGCGTTTTGCTGCTCATAACTGGCGACGATATTATCTTCTTGGCCATATGCCTTGATAGTTTTGTTGCCGGAAAGCATTTCTTCGGTATAGCCATTTAGTTCACCAAGTTTGCGAGTTCGCCGGCGAAATAAGGGCTTGACCTTTTTCATGCGATGCTTGACCATGAAAAAAGCGATAGGGATGGTAACGATCGTGATCAAGGATAAGATAGGGGAAATGGTGATCATCAAATAGAAAGAACCGATGACCGTAATGGTGCCAGTGACAAACTGTAAGATATCGCTAGATAGTGATGTGTTGATCGTATCGATATCATAGGAGATCCTAGAAATGATGTTACCGGTCTGGTTTTGATCGAAGTAGCGGATCGGTAGCTGTTCAAGATGATGGAAAACTTCATGACGCAGCTGATAGGTAATTCTTTTCGAAGCTTCGATCAATATCAGCTGCAGGATGTAGGTCATGATGGCTGATGCAAAATATAATACCACCAAAATGGCACAATATCTTAAAATGATGTTCATATCAAATAAGTCGTCGATATGGATGGCATCGATAGCGGTACCGATCAATTTGGGGGCATAAAGCAGCAGCACATTGGATACAATGGTCAAGATAGCGGCCATGATCAAAAGATATTTGACGGGATCTAGATAGGTCAATAAGCGTCTTAAGGTATCTTGTTTATTCAAATAGCGCACCTCCTAACTGTGAATCGTTGATATCGTGATATAGTTTACAGGTTTTCAACAGTTCTTCATGCGTACCTTGGGCCATGATCTTGCCTTCATCAATGACGATGATCTGATCAGCATGCATGATGCTGGAGATCCTTTGGGTCACGATGACCTTGGTCTTATCGCGATAATTGGTTTCGATGGCTTGACGTAGGCGCGCATCGGTTGCATAATCTAGTGCGCTGCTGGCGTCATCTAATAATAAGATCTCAGGATCTTGAGCAAAAGAACGAGCTAATAATACTCTTTGTTTTTGGCCGCCAGAAAGATTGGTGCCTTTGGAATTTAATTGATGCTCAAAACGATCAGGAAGCTCAAAGATAAAATTAGCCTGAGCTGTTTTGGCTGCTTCTTCAATTATATTTAATGGACTAGTTTTTAATTGTTGACTATTATCGGATTTAACATACGCGATTAATCCTTTAATCTTATTAATCAACTCGCTTTTATTTTTAATACATTCATTATCATAATCAATATATCTATCAGAAAACGATTCGTAATTATTCGGTAAATTACATCCATTTAAATTAAACATAGGTACTGTTTCAAAAGGATGTTTTGCAGAAGGAGTTCCTGTTAAACATATTATTTTTTTATGTTTAAGTTTATTTATCTTATCATATA
>CASGCC010000156.1 GCA_949299585.1 uncultured Bacillota bacterium
CCGTCGGTGTAAGCGGAAAGAAATCAGCCTACATTCTAGGGACGGAAGGGCGAATTGCATCGTCCCGCCTCTTGGGTTGACTACCTAACGAGGGTGATCGGACGCAACGAGAGGCGAAAGAACTTCGATTTTTGGAAATTTTGCCTTCGAAATCTTTAACAATTCTTTCAGCTGATGAAATCAAACTGTTAGCATTGTTTTTAATTTCAGCTTCTTCTTTATGTTTTTTATCTGCTTCAGCGTTAGCTTCAGCTTCCTTAACCATTCTGTCAATATCTGATTCAGAGAGGTTAGAGGAGTTTGTGATAGTAATTTTTTGTTCTTTATTAGTAGCTTTATCTATAATCATAATTGAACCGTTATAAAAAAAAGCGTCTATTATTTAATAGACACTTTTATGATCATATGAGCTTTATTTGTTTTCTTGTTTATGAATGTCATTTAAGATAGCATCAAGCTTACGTGCTTTCTCAAACGATTCATCCAATTTAAAAGTGATTTCAGGTACACGACGAATTTTTAATCTTTTGCTTAGTTCGCTTCTGATATATCCCTTTGCTTTATTTAATGTTTTTAAACCTTTGTCATTTCTTTCTTTCTTTCCTAAAAAAGTAACATATACAGTTGCATAACTATGATCATTGCTTACATCAACATCTGTTATTGTTACAAAGCCAACTGAAGGATCTTTTAAAGAAAACTGAATTATGTCACTTATTTCTTTCAAGATAATTTGATTTAATCGTTCTTGTTTGATCGTTGCCATGATTATTCAGCTTCGACAATCTGGTCTTGATATGCTTCCAGAATATCGCCTTCCTTGATATCATTATAATTTTCGATGGTAACACCACATTCAAAACCACTTGTTACCTCTTTTGCATCATTTTGGAATCTCTTTAATGAGCCAATTTTTCCGTCATATACCACGATTCCATCACGTATCAAACGTACCTTGGCATCACGAACGATCTTACCATCAGTAACCATGCATCCAGCAATCGTTCCAACTTTACTAACTTTAAATGTTTGACGTACTTCTAGCTGACCGATAATAACTTCCTCATAAACAGGAGCTAACATACCTTTCATCGCTAGTTCCATTTCTTCAACAGCTTTATAAATAATATTATGTAAGCGGATAGAAACGCCCTCTTCTTCAGCTTTTTTTCTAACATTTGCGTCTGGCCGCACATTAAATCCTATGATCAAAGCTTTTGATGCACTTGCTAGCATGACATCAGATTCGCTAATCGCTCCTGCTACACTACGAATGACATTGATCTTTACATTTCCCACTTCAATTTTTTCTAAACTAGATTTAACAGCTTCAGCGCTTCCTTGTACATCAGCCTTGACAATAACCGGAATTTCTTGGATTTCTCCAATTTCGATCTGGCTTGCTAGATCATCTAAGCTCATAGCACTGGTCTGATTTCTTTCTTGATCGATTTTTATTTGTTTGCGTTTTTCAGCAACAGCTCTTGCTTCTTTTTCTGAATCAAACACTTTAAACATATCACCTGCTTGTGGTACTTCATTTAATCCGATAACTTCGACTGGCGTACTTGGCTTTGCTTGTTTTATTTCGCTACCCATATCATTCGTCATTCTTCTAACTCTTCCAAAACAAGATCCAACTACAATTGGTTGACCTTGTTTCAAAGTTCCTTTTTGTACTAGCAAAGTACATACTGGACCTCTTCCTTTATCTAGTTTGGCCTCAATGACCGTACCACTTGCATTACGATTTGGATTTGCTTTTAATTCCAATACTTCGCTAACTACAAGGATAGTTTCTAAGATATCTTTGATGCCATCGCCTTTTTTGGCACTACAGCGAACGAATATCGTATCTCCGCCCCATTCTTCTGGCATCAATCCTAGATCTGCCATTTCGGACATTACACGATCTGGATTAGCTTCAGGTTTATCCATTTTATTAACTGCAACGATAATAGGTACATTTGCAGCTTTTGCATGGTCTACTGCTTCTTTGGTCTGAGGCATTACGCCATCATCAGCCGCAACTACGATGATACATACATCTGTAACACTAGCTCCACGTGCTCGCATTGCTGTAAAAGCTTCATGTCCAGGTGTATCTAAGAACGTAACAGCCTTACCATTAACTTTTACCTGATATGCACCAATGTGCTGAGTGATTCCCCCAAACTCGCCTTCTACGACCTTAGTTTTTCTGATCGTATCCAACAAAGTTGTTTTACCATGATCGACATGACCCATGATCGTCACGATTGGTGGTCTTTCTTCTAAGCTTGCAGGATCATCTTGTATATCATCCTCTAGGCTATTTTCATCTTTAACTTCCTCTTTGGTTGGTTCAATTCCAAATTCTAAGCAGATAAGTTCGACGGTTTCATCATCCAAAACACTGTTGATTGTAACCATCTTGCCAAGCATAAACAAAATTTTGATGATATCACTAGCATTTTTATTACATAACTGCGCAAGTGATGCAACCGTAATTCCGCTGGTATAAGTAATTTCCTTTACGACAACATCATTTCTGGTACTATATTCCCTTGGTTTACGATTGTTTTTCTTTGATACTGGTTTTCTTGTTTTTGCCATCTATGAACCTCCTTCTTTATTTCATTTTTAAACTTTTAACAAAGCCGATATCGTTTACTGAAATAACTTTAATATTATTTTTTCCTAGATAACATGCAAGTGTTTGACTGTCATCTATCTTAAGCAATTCAACATGATAAAAATTACATTTCTCTTCGACTTTTTTTTGTGATCGCATACTAATATCACTGGTTATCAAAACAAGATGACTTTGATTAGCCCGAACACTTTCAATGGCATTTTCTCCAAAACTTAGTTTTGATGCTCGATATGCTAATCCCAATAATTGATAGAAAGCCTTACTTGCCATTAATTGCCCTCAATAATTCTTCATAAAAACTATCTTCAACTTTTACATCAAGATTTTTTTCAATGATCTTACGTTTTTTGATGATAGCAACTGCTTCTACATCTTTTTTTATGTAACAACCACGGCCATTCATTTTCCCTTGCAAATCGATCTTTAATTCTTGTTCAGGAGTTCTTACGATCCTCAATAGTTCCTTTTTAGGCAAGACCTCATTTGTAGCTACACATTTTCTTAAAGGTACTTTTTTCATCTTAGTCCTCATCATAGTATTCTTCATAAGCATCATAGTCAACATCATATTGATCCATTTCTGCTTCTTCTCGCAAACGAATTTCTTCTAATTCTTCTTCAGAATACACTGGACGATTATCGT
>CASGCC010000157.1 GCA_949299585.1 uncultured Bacillota bacterium
ACTTGGTCAAAAAAAGTGAATTAGCTAAGCTTGATGCTAAAGGACAATCGCTTAACAATGTCAGTGTTTTTGGACAGGGAGCACGTGATTATGGCAACGCATTGGACCGCAGGATCGTTAAAAATCATGAAGGCGCCAATTAACCGTATCATTCCGTTTTCAAATGTAGATGGCCCGGGCAACCGCATGGCCATCTTTTTTCAGCGCTGTCCTTTTAAATGTTTGTATTGTCATAATCCGGAAACCATCAACGATTGTATCAACTGTGGCATCTGCGTACAAAATTGTCCGGTTGCGGCCTTAAAAATGAATGAAGGCAAGGTCGTGTGGCTTGAAGATAAATGTGTTGGCTGTGATACCTGTTTAAAGGTATGTCCAAATCTATCTACTCCTAAGATCCACCGTTATACGGTCGAAGAATTATATGAAAAGATCGCTTTTGAAAAGGACTTTATCAGTGGCATTACCGTAAGCGGGGGAGAATGCATGGAACATGTTCCTTTTTTGATCGAATTATTCAAAGAAACCAAGAAACTTGGCAAGACCTGTTTTGTTGATTCTAATGGTCATCATCTATTTGCAGATCATCCTCAGCTATGTGAGGCAATGGATATGGTCATGCTTGATGTCAAAGCATATGATGATGCAGATCATCTAGCTTTATGTGCGCAAGATAACCAAAATGTCTTAGAAAATCTGCGTTATCTGCAAGATATCGGAAAGCTGTATGAAGTAAGAACAGTAATGCTTCCTGATGAGCCGCAGTTGAATGAAAGAACCTTGAAAGGAGTAATCGCCAATCTTGATCCTAATATTCGTTATAAATTGATCAAATATCGACCATTTGGCGTTAGAGAAGAAGGGTTAGCAAAACTTGGCAATAAGATAACATCTGATGATGAGATCAAGCGATTATATGATATTGCGACAAAACTAGGACATAAAAACATCGTGATCGTTTAAATGTGTTAAATTTGTGTAATATGGTGTTTACTTAGTTTTAACAAAAGGGTAAAATAAATATGTAAGAAATGGCTTACAAGGAGGAAATTTAATGAAAAAGGCTTTAAAGCTATTTTTAGCTCTTTTGGTCTCTGTTAGCTTAGCTGCATGTTCATCAAACAACACAGAAGAAGCAACGACTACTGAAGGATCTGAAACAACTTCAACATCAGGGGAATGTCCAGTAACGATCGGTTTGGTTACTGATACCGGTGGTGTAGATGACAAATCATTCAACCAATCTGCTTGGGAAGGTGTTCAAAAATTTGCTGAAGAAAATGGTTTGCAAGATTGCGTAAGCTATCTACAATCAACTAATGAAGCAGATTATGTGCCTAATTTATCTACATTTGCTGATGAAGGAAAAGATTTAGTAATCGCTGTTGGTTATTTGTTCAATGCAGCAATCACGGAAGTTTCTGCTAACTATCCTGATACGATGTTCTTACTAGTAGATGATGTTGTAGAAAGTGATAATGTTGAAAGTGCAACATTCAATGCTGAACAAGGTTCTTTCTTGGTTGGTGTTGCTGCTGGTTTGACGGCAATGGAAAATGGTTCTAAGACCGTTGGTTTCATGGGTGGTATGGAAGGACCTATCATCGGTTCATTCCAAGCTGGTTATGAACAAGGTGTCTTAACTGTATGCCCTGATTGTAAGATCTATGTTGATTATGCTGATTCTTATTCTGATGATGCCAAAGGTCAACAATTGGCTGCTAAACAATATGATCTAGGCGCAACTGTTATTTATCAATCTGCAGGTAATGCTGGAAACGGTGTTATCAAAGAAGCTAAAGAACGTGGTGACGTTTGGGCTATCGGTGTTGATAAGGACCAATATGAAGATGGAATGAAGGATGATGGAACATCTGTTATCTTAACTTCTATGTTGAAACGTGTTGATAGCGCTACTTACAGTGCTTGCAATGATATCTTAAATGGTACATTTGAAGGCGGAAGCAAGGTCTTCAATCTATCTAATGAAGGTGTTGGCGCTGAAGTTACTAGCGGACGTAATCTAAGCGATGATGTCATTGCTCAGATCAATGATTATGCTCAAAAGATCCAAAATGGTGAAATTGAAGTAAGTTCTGAAGCAACGATCGCTAACGGTTCATCTAACTAAGTTTGATCAAGAAAACAAAAGCCGTGAACCCTATTATTTGGACCTGCCAAATAATGGGGTTCATTTTATGTGGCACAACCAAGGCAAATAAACGCGCAATCTAAGCAGATTGTGTTATAATCATCGTGTTGAAGGAAGTGATATATTTTGGTAAGCTTAGTTTTGGAAGGCGGTACATTTCGCGGTATCTTTACCGCAGGAGTACTTGATGCATTCTTAGAAAATGATATGATGTTTCCCTATGTTATCGGAGTATCAGCTGGGATCGCCAATGCATCTAGCTATATCTCAAAGCAGCATGGACGTAACATGGAAATCATGGAGAAATATCGGAATGATCAAAGATATACGGGATTGAACAATTTTATCAAGGATCGATCGTTATTTGGGGTTGATTTTATTTTTGAAAAGATACCATTGGAACTTGTGCCGTTTGATTATGCAACATATTATCGATATCCTGGAACCTTAAAGGTCGTTGCCACCAATGCCCATACAGGGCAAGCTGAATATCTTGATGGTTTGAAGACTTCTGTTCACAATGAAGTTTATAAAGCAACCTGCGCTGTACCTGGAGTCTTTCCGGCAGTTAAGATTGGCAATGAAGAATACTATGATGGGGGAGTAAGCGATTCGATCCCGATTGCGAAAGCTATGGACGATGGCAATCAAAAGCATATCATTGTGTTGACCCAACCGGATGATTTTATCAAAGAATTTGACCGTAATACCCAGATCGTTGAAAAGATCATGCGACGTAAATATCCGATGATTGCCTTTAAATTGCGTAATCGTTATAAATTGTATAATTTGCAGGTAAAACTATGTAAAAAGCTGCAACAGGAAGGTAAGGCGATCATCATCAATCCATCGCATAAATTGAATTCGACCGAAAAAGATGTCGACGCTTTGAAAAACACCTATGAAGAAGGGCGAAAATGGGTTTATGAGCATTTAGATGAACTACAAGAATTTTTAAAAGGGGAATTGTTATAATTCCTTTTTTTATTTATTATTGTTTTTTCAAATGTTATAATTGTTGTGTAAAATTTTATTAGAAGGGATACACACTAAATGGAATACGCTGTAGAAATGTTAAATATTACTAAAGAGTTTCCTGGTATCAAGGCTAATGATAATGTTACG
>CASGCC010000158.1 GCA_949299585.1 uncultured Bacillota bacterium
ATCATCCAATGGTATCTTCAATATATCAAAGGTTAGATCTTCATTTTGGATCAGCTTAACGGCATCATCGATGATAGTAAGATTACGCAAAGCCAAAAAATCCATTTTGATAAGTCCAAGCTCTTCTAAGTGTTCCATGGTATATTGAGTGACCATATGTTCATCTTGATCTTTGATCAATGGAATGATATCTTCTAGCTTTTGCTTGCTTAAGACGATTCCCGCCGCATGAATACTGGTATGACGCGGTAATCCTTCCAATTTCATAGCTTGATCGAACAACTCATGAATTTTTTTATCTTGTAAATAAAGCTTATATAAGCGCTGATTATCATGCAAAGCTTTTTTTAAGGTAATCTTCGGAGTATTTGGTATCATCTTTGCTACTTTATCTATATCATAACTGTGGATGTTCAATACCTTGCCTACATCACGAATTACCTGCTTGGCTCCTAACGTATTAAAGGTCAAGATATGAGCAACATGTTCATTGCCGTAAGTTTCATACATATAATCAATGATCTCATCGCGATGGTCATCAGGAAAATCTGTATCGATATCGGGCATAGATATCCTTTCAGGATTTAAAAATCTTTCAAACAGCAGATCATAGCGCAAAGGATCGATATTGGTAATTCCTAAGCAATAACTAACCAAACTTCCTGCTGCGCTTCCTCTTCCTGGCCCAACATAGATATTATTCTTTTTGGCATGAAGGATAAAATCATATACGATCAAAAAATAGTCTTCAAAATGCATTTTTTCAATTACATTAAGTTCATAAAGCAAACGCTTTTTATATTTTTCTTCGATCTTATCGTTTAATCTTCTTTTTAAACCAAAAAGACATAACTGTTTGAGATATTCAAAGCTTGAGACCTTATCTTGTTTAGGATAGCGAGGAATATTAGCTTTGGCATAATGCATGTTCACATTGCAACAAGCAGCAATATCTTCGGTTGCAACCAATTCATCGATCGTATAATCTTGGTACATTTGAGCTTCACTTTTGATGAATCGTGATTTGATCAGGGGCAAAGAAGGATCATTGATCAATTTATTCTCCTTGATGCCACGCATGATCTTATAGCTATAACAATCTTCTTCTTTTGCATAAAATATTTTATTGACTGCTACCTTTTTTATTTGTAACTGTTGGCATAAATTTCTTAAGATTTCATTTTTAGCTTTCCAAAATGATGATTCATTTAATGCGATAGCTAGATAGAAATCTCCAATTTTATCTTTTAATGATCTTAATTTATTTTCTAATGAAAAGATATCTTCATTTATCAGTACTTTCTCAAGAAAGCCTTCGTCTACATACACAATGATTTGAAGATCTTTCTTTATTAACATCAAATCATCAAGTTTCACGCTATCATGATTGCTTAGATATGTTGATAATTTCATCATGGCTTTAAAACCATCATCATTTTTAGCAATCAGCTCAATTGATATCAAGCCCTCATCATTGATGGCATCGACCATCATGCCATATAATGGCTTGATTTTAGCAGCTTCACATTTTTTCTTGAACTCCATCGCTCCATACATGACATTTTTGTCGCTCAAACACGCAGCTTTTAAGCCAAGCTGCTGAGTTTGCGTCACTAACTGCTCGATGGTCAACGTACTGCTCAATAAGGAATAAGCGCTAACAGCATGTAAATGAATCATAAACAAAACCTCTAATCTATTTTAACACAATTATATTGATTCAAGGCGTTAAAGGTTATAAAATTTATATTACAAGAACAATAATATTATTAGGAGAATCAATATGAAAATAGCATATGTTTGCGATACAGGAACTGGACAATACCCTGACTATTTCGCCCAAAAAGATATCTTTTGCTTGCCGCTACAAATAACTTGCGACAATACTAATTATCAAGATATGGAAGAACTTTCTAAAGAAGACCTTTTATCATTGCTTAAACAAAAGAAGGTCCTAACAACTTCCCTTCCAGCCCTCGGGAAGATCGAAGAGCTGATGCAAAAGCTAAAAGAAGAAAAATACGATCTTATCGTTGCAGTTCCTATATGTAATGGTTTAAGTTCTACGATCAACACTTTAACTGTTTCAGCACAGAATTATGGACTTAAGATCATTTGTATCGATACATATGTAACTGCCGTTGTTGAAGAATATCTAATATGCCACATCAAACAATGGGTCGAAGATAAAATCGATATTAATATGATACAGCAAAAAATAGATTCGATCATTGATTCGTGCAACACTTTGATCTTACCTAGTGATATGCAGCATTTGAAACGTGGCGGTCGCTTAAGTAGCAGCGCTGCGCTTTTAGCAGGACTTTTAAAGATCATTCCTATCTTAAAGATCAATAAAGAAACCAATGGAAAGATAGATGTTCTTGATAAAGTACGTACCTATCAAAAAGCCCTAGCAAAGACCATAGAAACAATGAAACAAGATATCGGCCAAGATGATGACTATTTGATCACGATCGCTCATGTTGATTGCTACGCAAAAGCTCAGGAAGTAGAAAGAAAATTAAACGAAGCTATTCCTAAAGCTAAAACGCAGATCATCAAGCTTTGCAATGTCGTTAGTGTACATACGGGCCTTGACTGTATCGCTATCCAATATTTTAAACAAATTAAATAAAAGTATGATAGAATAATAAGGTTAATACAAGGAGAAAAGTAAATGAGCAAAAAAGAACTTGAACAAACCAAAATTCTCAACAAACTTGAAGATGTTCAGCTAAAAGCTCCAAAACCTCCTAAGCGAACCAAATGGCAAAAGATCCGTCTGGTTTTAGCTTGGATCGTTTGCTTATGCGTATTGATCGAAATTATCGTTTGTGCAGTTGGTTTGAGCATTAGTTTCACTATGCTAGAAGATAAACCTGAGCTACAAGTAAGTGATTTTGTCAGCAATGAATCAAGCATCATGTATGATAAAGATGGCAATACCGTTGCTGAATTAGGAGCTTACCTTCGAGAAAATATCAGTTATGATCAAATGCCCGAATCGCTTATCGACGCAGTATTATCCATTGAGGATTCCCGTTACTTTGAACATTTTGGTTTTGATATCCCCCGTTTTTTCAAAAGTGGCTTAGCCGTTTTACAAGCTGGTGATTTCGTTCAAGGTGGAAGCACCCTTACCATGCAGCTAGTAAAAAACACTTATTTCCAGACTGATGATGTCGATACCGGCGGTACCCTAGCCCCTAAAAAAATTGGCCGTAAAGTACAGGAAATCGTATTAGCCATGGAACTTGATAATGAGCTTG
>CASGCC010000159.1 GCA_949299585.1 uncultured Bacillota bacterium
TGAAAAGGAAAAAGATAAAAAGAAAGGTCATCTTGATCTTTAGTTTGCTGATAATGATAACGATAAGCGGATTTATCTTAAAAAGATTATTAGATCATGGAGTTGTCAATGCTGATGAAAAAAGCAATGATCGATCATCGATCGAAGTTGTAACAACTCCTGAGCCAACCATGACTCCAGTTAGCTTACCTACCGAACTACCTCATGAAGGATATGCTTATGATAAACCGGTTCCTGAATCAGATAAACAAGATGTTAGTTTTTTAGATGATGCCGTTTTTATAGGCGATTCACGGGTAGAAGGATTTATTCAAAATAATAGCTTAGCAAATGTCAAGGCGTTCACCCATAAAGGCTTAAATGTCAATATGGTGATGTTGGAACCAATCATTAATTTAGATGGTAAGATGCTATCTATCATGGATGCCATGCGAAATACTAATTTTTCAAAGGTATATCTAATGATGGGAATCAATGAAATGGGATGGGTATATAGCGATATATTTTTTCAAAAATATGGGCAAATAATTGATGAAATAAAAGCAATTAATCCTGATGCCGATATTTATATTCAATCTATCTTGCCGGTTAGTAATGAAGTTTCATCTACTCACGAATATATAAATAACGATAAGATCATTGAATTTAATCAACAATTGCAGCAATTGGCGTTAGAAAAACAAGTTTATTATCTTAATATTTATGAAGTTATGGCTCAAGATGATCATAGTTTACCTGTTGATGCTGCATTTGATGGTATCCATCTAAAGAAGGAATATTGTGAAAAATGGCTGGATTATTTATTGTCACATACTGTAGTTAAGGAGGAACAACATGAAGAAGTTATTGATGGTACTAATTAGTTTATGCTTATTATGGGGATGTTCAAATCAAGAAAGCGTTGTGATCGACCTGGCATCTTTGGGAAAACAAATGCAAGAAGAAATTGCGTTTGACGATGAATTGAATTTATTAAGTACGGATATGATCCCTGCACTATATGGCATCGATAACGCAGTTGAAGCATATGTATATATGGGATCGCAAGCCACAGCTGAAGAAATTGCATTGTTCAAGTTTGCAAATGCTGAAGACGCTAGTGCAGGAAAAGCAACTTTAGAAGATCATCTTGAAAAACAAAAACAAGATTATGCTAATTATATTCCAGAAGAAGTAGCAAGAATTGAAAAAGCAGTTTTACGCCAAGAAGGCAATTATGTTTTATTATGTGTTAGCTATGATGAAGGAGTAAATGATATAATAGATAAAAACATTCAAAAATAGTAAGGGAGATTAGGCAAAAGCATGGATATAAAAGAAAAACTAAGTGAGATGCTTAAAGATAATCAAACAAAGTATTATCGCTTAGCTTTAAGTTATACCAAAAAAACAGAAGATGCCATGGATGTATTACAAGAGGCTATCGTAAAAGCTTTTGAGAATTATCATAAGCTCAAAAACGTTGCGTATATGGATACATGGTTTTGTCGTATCTTGATAAATGAAAGTTTGACAATGCTTAGAAAAAGACAAAAAGAAGAAATGCTTGAAAATGCTGATATGATCGTTGATCATCATCAGAAAGATATTTTAGCTGACTTGGTCTTAAAAAAAGCGTTATATAAATTAGATGATAATTTAAAACATATTGTTATCTTGCGTTTTTATAATGATATGAAAATTGAAGAAATTGCCGCCATAACAGATACAAATGTTAGTACGGTCAAGTCTCGCTTGTATAAAGCTTTAAGAATATTAAAAAAAGAAATGGAGGATAGTTGCAGTGAAGAAAAATGAGCTTGAAGAATTAGACCAACTGGAGCAGTTTTTAACAGTACATTGTTCAAAGATTGCTGATGAGCCAGTGCCAGAGAATTTAGGTTTTAAAGTTGAAGCAGCAATTGAAAAAGGTAAGCAGCAGACTAGAAAAAGCAAGCGAGCATCATTATTTTTAAAATTTGCAACATTAAGCATAGCATCATTTGTCATGATGCTGAACATTTCTCCTACTTTTGCCAAAGCTATGCATGAAATTCCAGTGGCAGGTGAATTATTTAAACTTTTTACTTTCAATGAATTTCATTATGAAGACGATCTTAAATTAGTTGATGTACGTGTTCCAGAATTTTCTTATGTTGGAAAAAGTGAATTGGAAAAGAAAGTAAATGATGAGATAAGTTATTTTGTTGATCGTGAATTGGAAAGCAGCATGCAAAATGCTAGTGATTATTGCGATGCTGTTATTGCGACTGGTGGAAGTATGGAAGATTGCCATCAAGTTACGATCATCATTGATTATGAAGTTCATCATATGGATGAAAATCTTTTATCATTTAGTATATCGAAATTTGAAGGAGCATTCAGTGCATATGATGTGATAAAGTATTACAATCTGGATATGAATAGTGAACGTTATATTACTTTAAAGGATTATCTAGGTGATGATTATGTTGATATCGTCATGGATGAAATTGAAAAAGATATTGCTACATGGGATGATGAGCAAAAATTATATTTATTCGAAGAAATTGATATTCGAAGCCTGATCAATGAACAACGCAGCTTCTATATCAACGAGAAGGGAAATCCGGTCGTTGTGTTTGCTAAATATGAAATAGCAGCTGGAGCAGCAGGACAAATTGAATTTGAAATACCTATTGATAAAAAATGATAGCATATAACAGCTATCATTTTTTAAATTCTATATTTTGCATTAATTGAATGATTGCTCCAGATAAGATGACCGTAAGCAAAGAATACATGATCTTGTCTAATGGAATATAAGATAAAGAGCAAAACAAAACAATCAGATCGCTAAATAAGTATACCGTCTGTAGTTTAAAGCCAAAGCGTTGAGATAGTGCCATTGCCAAGGCATCATCGCCTCCAGGCGCGCCTCCTGCTCTTACGCTAAGGCCAACTCCTATACCAACAAATAAAGCACCAACAATTGCCGAAAGTAATGGCTGATGGATCAGTTGAGGCCAAAGACGAGGAAATTGTTCCAATATACCATAGCTGAATGAAAATCCGATTGATGCGATGATAGAGTATAGGATGAATTTTTTTCCTAAATTGCGCCAGCCTAACCAATAGCAGAAACCATTAAATATCAATCCTGAAAGGGCAGGAGAGATATTTAGCCAATGATCTAACAAGATTGTTGCGCCAAGGACCCCACCTTCGGTGACATTAGCAAATGAATGGACATTGTATAATCCAAAAGCTAGGATAAAACTGCCAGATAAACATGCTATAACATTTTTTAATCT
>CASGCC010000160.1 GCA_949299585.1 uncultured Bacillota bacterium
AAAATGCTTCCTTATAACTCTTCTCTTTGTTGCCATATTCATAGATTTCTTTGCCTAACCATTCATTGATAAGCTTTTTGGTAACCTTTATCGATTTCTTATTATCTTTTAAGATTGCCAAAACCGTTTTACGACATAGCGTTGCAATCGTTCTTTGCAGCTGACGCACGCCAGCTTCACGCGTATAGTGACGAATCAGATAGATCAATTCATTTTCCGTGATCTTAAATTGCGCAGGTTTTAAACCATTGGTTGCAATTTCTTTAGGTACTAGATGATTTATTGCAATTTGTACTTTTTCTACCTCGGTATAACTGCTTAAATTGATGATTTCCAAACGATCTCTTAAAGCTTCAGGAATGTTTTCTAGATAGTTTGCGGTAGCTACGAACAATACTTTCGATAGATCATATGGTTCTTCTAGATAATGATCTGAGAATTGGCTGTTTTGCTCAGGATCTAGCACTTCTAGCATTGCTGAACTTGGATCACCTTTGTAATCATTGCCTAGTTTATCTATTTCATCGATTAAAAATACCGGATTGATCACCTTTGCTTTTTTCATGCCTTGAATAACCCTTCCTGGCATGCTTCCAAGATAAGTGCGGCGATGTCCGCGGATTTCTGCTTCATCCTTGACCCCACCCAAGCTCATCTTTACAAAATGACGATTTAAAGCATTCGCAATGGATTTAGCTAAACTGGTCTTACCAACGCCAGGAGGACCAACCAAGCAAAGGATCGGAGCCTTCAAAGAATTGGTCATTTGTTTTACGGCCAAATACTCCATTATCCTATCTTTGACCTTTTCCAAGCCATAATGCTCGTTATTTAATGTTTCCATCACTTTATTCAGGTCTTCGGTATCGATCGTTTCTTCATACCAAGGAACTTTTAATAACCAATCAAGATAGGTTCTGACAACGCTAGCTTCTTGCGAGGCACTTGGTAATTGTTCATAACGGCTCAATTCTTCCAATGCTTTATTTTTTACATGCTCTGGATAAGGGTTTTCATTGATTTGTTTGCGCAATGCTTCAACATCATCATCGCCATTTGGAACATCACCTAATTCCTCTTTGATTGCCCGCATTTTTTCTCGCAGATAGTATTCTCGCTGGCTTTCATCGATCTTTTCTTTGACCTTGCTATTGATCCGATTTTCGATCTTGGTCATTTCTTTTTCTTTTTGCAAGATTTCCAATATACGCAATAAACGCTCATTAACATCAGCCATTTCAAGCAATTCTTGGCGATCTTCCAAGCTTAAATTGTAAAATTGACCAAATTGATCCGCTAAGACCGCTGCGCTTACGCCTTTGGACAACTGTTCGATGATCTCTGCTGGAAAAGCCGCAGCTACCGACGCAATGCTTTCAAACTCACGAATCACTTTCTTTGCAAGTGCGATCTCTTCACTAGGATCACCAACGATTTCATTAATACATTCAACATGAGCATACATCATGTCTTCACCGTTGATAAATTCAAGAACTTTTGCTCTTTCTTGACCAACAAAAGTTACACGTAGAAAACCATTTTTGCGACGAATTAGTTTTATCTTACATACGGTTCCAACTTGATATAGATTATCTAATTGAATATCTTCATGTAAGATATCTTTTTGACACACAACAAAAATATTGCTTTCAAATTCATTTTGCGCAATATCTACCGCATTTACACTAGCCTTGCGACCTACTTCGATAATTACCTCTTGTCCGGGGAAAACAACGATCCCACGAGTGCAAACGACTGGCAGCTGTAATTCTTTTTCCATATAAACACTTCCTTTCTTGATAAAGGAATAAAATAAGACGCGTTAAGCGTCTTATTTACTCGCAGTATCTTTTATCAAATCGTAAGCTTTACGAATCTTTACATCATATTCAAGATTTTCTGCTGGAATAAGTTTCTTAACTTCTTCGACATCCATACCATATGAATCAGCAATATTCTTGTATTCTGCATCAACATCGCCTTCTTCAACGGTTAAACCTTCTTTGTTAGCGATAGCTTCAAGAACCAATCTGAATTTAACCTTATTTTGTGCATCTTGTGCAAACTGTTCCTTGATCGTATCCATGCTTTGATTGGTCATCTTTAAGAACTGATCAAGACCCATGCCTTGCTGTTGCAAGCGCATTGCGAAATCATTGATCAAGCTATTTGTTTCTTCATCGATCATTGCTTGCGGAATATCTACTTTAACACCATCAACGACCTTGGTCATCAATTCATTCAAAGCTTTTTCTTCTGCAGCTTTTGTTTTATCATTAGTTAGATTGCTCTTGATATGCTCTTTTAATTGTTCGATAGTTTCTACACCTTGAGCATTGACATCTTTGGCAAATTCATCGTCTAATTCTGGCAATACTTTTGTTTTAACTTCATGAACCTTAACCTTGAAAACTACTGGTGCCCCAGCTAGATCTTTGACATGATAGTTTTCAGGGAAAGAAACATTAACTTCTTTTTCATCTTCTGCTTTAGTGCCGACCAATTGATCTTCAAAACCAGGGATGAAACTGTTTGAACCTAAGACTAGATCATATTTTTCAGCTTTGCCGCCTTCAAATGCTACGCCATCTTTAAATCCTTCAAAATCGATCGTAACGGTATCACCGTTTTCAGCAACTTCTTTAACCTGCATTTCAGCATATCTTTCCTGCAAACGTTTTAATTCATTAGCAATTTCTTCTTCGCTTACTTCAACGTTTTCAACATTATAAGGCAAGCCTTTATATTCGCCTAATTCTACTTCAGGTTTTACCGTTACTTCAAAAGTAACCGTAGCCTTATCTTCTTGCAATTCATCTAAATTTTTTAATTCAGGTCTAGCTACTACTTCTAGTCCATGTTCTTTGATACCTTCCTGTAACATGTCATTAGCTACGCTTTCAATTGCTTCGATCATGACATTCTGTTTTGATATATGTTTTTCAACTAATTTACGAGGAGCTTGTCCCTTTCTAAATCCAGCAATTTCAACTTTTTTTGATAAAAATTTCTTCAAATCGAAAATCGAAGCTATAAATATCACCGTTTGGTTTTATAAGTAAGGGGTAAACATTTATTTCCGGTGGCAGCTCGTTTAGATTATTATTCACATAAATAAAGAACGAAATATGATCGATAGAAGATGTACCTTTATGTTCCTGCACTTGCATATGGAAATTCAAGTTTTGTATACGTTTTTGAGTATCCAGACAGTTAGGTACTTGTTTTTCTGTTTCAATCAGTATCTGTTCAACAGTATGATTTACATACG
>CASGCC010000161.1 GCA_949299585.1 uncultured Bacillota bacterium
TATATGAAATCCTTTTTCATCAATATACATATCCATTTTTACATCATGCTCTTCACTTGGAATTTTATTTGTTGAAATTGTTTCGGCAAAACACAATGCTATTTTCAAGCCACGGTAATCCCTAAGATAACGATCATAATAGCCTTGTCCATATCCAATACGGGTACCTTTTTTATCCAAAGCAACGCATGGTATAAGCATGATATCGATTTGCTCGATATTAACTAATGGACATCCTTGCTTTGGCTCTAAAATACCAAAGCTTCCTTTATCCAGCTCATCGATGCTATTAACAGCATAAAACATCATATCTTTGCCTTGAACACGAGGAAAACATAAATTTAAGCTTTTATCAAGAAGCGATAAGGTCTGTACTTCATTGGCCAAGCCAGCAAAGCAACCAATCATCTTTGCTTTTTTGGTGATTGGTTGCTTGATAAAATGATCAATGATGATTTTACTTTTAAGATCTTTATCAATTATTGCTTTTCTAATTACTTGATAATGTTGCCGTAATTGTTTTTTATCTTGCATTTATTTTTGCTTTAACCATCAATAATACATCATCAACTGTGCTGATATCTTTGCCACCAGCTTGTGCCATATCAGGTTTACCGCCACCATTACCAGTGCTCATCAGTGCTGCTGCTTTAACGATATCGCCAGCTTTGAAACCTTTTTCTATGACTTCTTTGCTTAAGGCACAAACATAAGTAATCTTATCGTTGCTTATATTTGCAATAAATACAAACGCGTTTGCAGCTTTGTTGCGTAAGGCTTCAGCATATAATTTGATATTATCGGCATTTTCCAGTTTCAGGATGATCGTCTTGATACCATTGATGATAGGAGCGTTATTCACGACCTCATCAGCTTGCAACATCATCATTTTTTCTTGTTGCTTAGCAGCTTCTTTTTTCAGCTGGGTATTTTCTAACATTAATTGCTCAATTTTCTCTTCAATAGCAGCCGCATTTTTTAATTTCAAAATTTTTGATATATCATTGATCCGTTTTTCACTATGAACCAAGTTGTGATATGCTGCGATCTTGGTTTTCACAACGATCCTTCTGGTACCGCTGCCGATGCTCTCTTCGCTTACGATCTTAAAAACTCCTAATTCACTGGTATTTGAAACGTGAGTTCCTCCACAAAATTCACAAGAAGCTTTACCCATCGTTACAACCCTTACGGTTTCGCCATATTTTTCATCAAATAAAGCGATAGCGTTACGCTTTTGCGCTTCTTCCATGCTCAAGACCTCAGTAGTTACCGGAATTTCTTGCATTATATAATCATTTACGATTTCTTCAATTGCTTGTAATTGTTCTTCGCTTACTTTTTCAAAATGTGTAAAGTCAAATCTTCCATATTCATCACAAACATATGATCCCGCTTGGGCGATATGATCACCTAAGACTTTGATCAAAGCACTTTGTAATAAGTGCAATGAAGAGTGATTAGCTTTGATCTTGATTCGTTTTTCGATATCGATCGCTCCGGTAACCTTATCACCAACTTTGATCTTGCCCTTGATGTTAGTGATATGATGTAGGTGCTGTTTGTGCGGAGCTTTTTTCACATCTTTTACTTCTGCAAAGAAATCATCATTTTTAAGATTACCTGTATCACCGACTTGTCCACCGCTTTCCGCATAGAAGCAAGTGTTATCTAGAATCACTTCACCATCATCATCTAAGTAATCTACTTTATGTCCATCTTTAAATAAGCCAATGATAGTTGCCTCACATGTTGAGTGATCATACCCAATAAAATCACTTGACTCTACAAAATCCATTAGATCTTTTGACTGGCTTGCCATTGATTGAGCATCATCACGAGCATTACGTGCTCTTTCTTTTTGCCTTGCCATTTGCTTTTCAAAGCCTTCGATATCAACAGTATATCCTGCATCTTGAGCAATCTCGGTAGTAAGTTCTTTGGGAAAACCATATGTATCATATAATTTAAAGATGCTTTCTCCATCTATCAGCTTAGATGAAGCATTTTTTTCCATAACTTCTTTTAATAATTTTTCCCCATTTGCTAATGTTGCATGGAAAGTTTCTTCTTCAGTTTTTACTAATTTTTCGATCAAAGAAATTTTTGCTTGAAGATATGGATAATATGCTTCCATATTATCAGCTACGATCTTGACCAATTTGTACATGAAAGCCCCTTGTATTCCTAGCTTTATACCATAGCGGACAGCCCGTCGTAATACTCGACGTAATACATATCCTCTACCTTCATTTGAGAAATTAGCACCATCTGCTAACGCAAAAGTAACGGTCCTGATATGATCAGCTATGACACGATATGCCATCTTATATTCCCCATCATATGGATATTTAGCCATTTTTTCACATGCATGAATGATAGGTAAGAAAAGATCGGTGTCAAAATTAGTCTCACCATCTTGGATCAAGGCAACTAATCTTTCAAGTCCCATTCCTGTATCGATATTTTTTTGTGGTAGTTCTTTAAAGTCTTTGCGATCCACACCTTCCTTGGCATCATATTGCGAAAATACAACATTCCAGACTTCGATATAGCGGTCATTTTCCATTTCTTCAAAAAATAGTTTTTCGCCCAAACCTTCAGGATCATATTTTTCACCACGATCGTAGAATATTTCACTATCAGGTCCAGAAGGGCCTTCCCCTATTTGCCAAAAGTTATCATAAGTTTTTAAGATATGTTTTGGATCTAAACCAATCTTGTTTACCCAGATATCATATGCTTGCTCATCATCTGGATAAACTGTTACATATATACGTTTTGGATCAAATCCGATCCATTCAGGACTTGTTAAGAATTCCCAAGCAAATTTCAAAGCATCTTCTTTAAAATAATCACCAATTGAAAAATTACCTAACATTTCAAAGAAGGTATGATGTCTTGCGGTCTTCCCTACATTTTCAATATCATTCGTTCTTATCGATTTTTGAGCATTGGTAATACGATTACAAGCAGGTTTTTCTCTTCCATCAAAATACTTTTTTAAAGCTGCTACCCCTGCATTGATCCACAGCAATGTTGGATCGTCATGTGGAATCAAACTAGCTCCAGGCTCAACCATATGCCCTTTGCTTGCAAAATAATCCAAAAACATTTGACGCACCTGATTCCCAGTTAAATTTTTCATAATTTCCTGGTATATTGTAATTGACTCATTTAACAGTCATTAAACAATATACTTTATCCTTTCTATCAATCTTTATAACCGTGATTGATAACGGTATCGT
>CASGCC010000162.1 GCA_949299585.1 uncultured Bacillota bacterium
TCTTTTAAAAATATCTTGTTCTTGTTCATTTAGCTCATCCATGAACAGTGGCAAGAAACTAGCTTGAGCTTTTGCACTGACAAAAGCTACGCTTTTGGTTTGCAGATCCTTGGCTTTCGTGTATCCTTTATCAATCAGATATTTTCTTACCAATAAGCTCCAATAGGCATCTCCTACATAAGCCAAGGTCGATCCGTTTAATTCTTCATAGCTCATAGCAAACCTTTATCCATCAATTGCTGACGATAGATATCCGCTTTAGCAAAATCTTTCTGCGCCTTAGCATCATTCCAAGCCGCAAACAATGCTTTAGCCTCATCATCTAAAACAATTGGGGCATATGCTACTCCTAAAACATCAAGCATCTGCAAGATGCTATTATAGATCTTCATTGCTTCATTCAGATCAACATCCTTTTTACGCAAGCTATTATTCAACTGCTTAACGCTCTCAAAAATCTGCGCATAAGCATTTGGGGTATTCATATCATCATCCATTTCATCCAAGAATTTTCTAAGTGATGTTTCATCACAAGCATCATTTAACGTCATGCCCGCTAATTGATATTTGATATCAAACTGTTTTAAGGCATTAAAGACCTTATCTAATTCTTTACGTGCTGTTTCGATCGTTTCATCAGAGAAATTCAATTCTTTACGATAATGCACCGAGTTCATCAACCAACGAACCAATGGTGCCTCTAATTTAGCGATGACATCCTTGGCCCAGCTAACATTGCCCAAAGATTTTGACATCTTAGCCCCGTTGATATTGATCATGGCATTATGGATCCAATAATTAGCTATGCAATTATGATGCAATGCTTCGTTTTGCGCCGCTTCATTTTCGTGATGTGGGAATTTTAGATCCATTCCCCCGCCATGGATATCGATCATGCCATGAAATTCTTTATTGATCATGACCACGCATTCCGTATGCCATCCCGGTCTTCCAAGTGACCATGGCGAATCCCATTTGATGCCCATATCGGTCTTTTTCCATAAGGCAAAATCAAACGGACTTTCTTTTTTATCGTTTTCCTCAATTCTGGCTCCCGCTTGCAGATCTTCGATCTTTTGATTGCTGATCTGCCCATAATTATCGACGCTGCTGACCCGGAAATAAACATCCCCATCGACAACATATGCGTGATTGCTTTTGACCAGCTCATCGATAAAATGAATGATATCATCCATCGTTTGCGTTACTTGTGGGGTCGCATCCAACGGGATGGTATTCAAGCTTGCTCTTACCTGTTCATAAGCTTCGATATAGCGCTTAGCGATGACTTCTTCGCCAACCCCTTCTTCATTGGCCTTTTTGATGATCTTATCATCGACATCGGTATAATTTGAAACATATTTTACCTTATAGCCTTCTTTTTCAAATAAGCGTCTCAAGGTATCAAAGACGATGATCGGCCTAGCGTTGCCGATATGCGCATGATTATATACCGTAGGTCCGCACACATACATGCTTACTTCATTTGGTTTGATCGGCTTAAATTCTTCAATTTTCAAGCTTTTGGAATTATATAGTTTTATCATGTTCTTTCTCCTTTTTTAGCTGCATGTTTTTTATCCATTTATTATCAACTTTCATCGCGATATAACCCGCGGTCGTTGCTACAAATGCCCCTAGGCAATCTACCATCAGATCTTGCATCGTATCGCTCAAAGCAGCTCGTCCTATTAGCTGGGTACCATCTTCCAGCATGAATTTTTGCATGTTCAAGCCCAATATCCCATCAAAGGTATACTCATATATCTCCCAGAAAACCCCGGTCGTAATAGCAAAGCAAAAGGCAAATAATGCAATAAACGCAGGCGATAGATCTACCGGAACTACCTTGGTCTTATTCAATAATGATACGATCGAAAAGCCAAACATTCCCAGCATCGCTCCGCTTAGCGTATGTAAAAAGGTATCCCAATACTCAAAGTTATAATAAAAGCTTCTTACCTCGCCTAAAAAGATCGCGCAATACAAGAAAATGACATAAGGTATCATCATATGGCTAGGTATTTCGATCTTAAGCTTTTTTTCGATATAAGAAGGAGCAAATATGGCAACACACCCTAAGATGCACTGCGCCAGCATCAAGCTATAAGTACCTTTTAAGGCTGGATCAAAATTATCCGTAAAGATCGTCAGACGCAAACCGATAAAGATGATCGATAATATCAAAGATACCAAAACAAATATCGTCAAGATCTTTTCCCAATCTATTTTCTTTTTATTCATGATTCCTCCGCTAAGATCATTTGATCTTATGTTTCAAATCATTGATCATATTCAAAGCATTCATTGGCGTAAGCTCATTGACATCAACTTCTTTCAGCATCGTGATGATCTCTTCGTTCTTATTATCCTCGATACTGAAGATCGGCATTGATTGCTGAACTTCCCGCTTGTTGGTTTCTAGTTCTCTAAGGATCTCTTCTGAGCGTTGGATCAAAGATGCCGGCAACTGAGCTAATTTAGCAACATTGATACCGTATGAACGATTAGCTTTGCCATCTTTGACCTTGTATAAAAAGGTAATACCGTTTTTATCCTCATGAACTTCCACATGCTTATTGCTGACGCCTTCAAGCACTTCACTAATTGCGGTCAATTCGTGATAATGCGTGCTAAATAAGGTCTTCGCATGGATATTGGTCACGATATATTCGATCATTGCTTGTGCAATGGCCATGCCATCGTAGGTCGAAGTTCCGCGCCCGATCTCGTCAAATAAGATCAATGATCTATCACTAGCATAACTTAAAGCGTTGTTAGCTTCAACCATTTCAACCATAAAAGTACTTTTTCCACCTAAAATATCATCGCTTGCCCCAATTCTAGTAAAGATCTTATCAAAGATCGGCATCGTACACTGCTTACAAGGAACAAAACTGCCCATTTGTGCCATGATAACGATCAAGGCAATTTGCCGCATATAAGTGCTCTTACCACCCATATTGGGCCCTGTAATGATATGGACATAATTATTTTTATCCATATGAATGCTATTAGCTACATACTTTTTCTTCATCATCTTGTCTAAGATCGGATGCTTGCCATCAACGATATCCAATATATCATCATCAAAATGTGGGCGCACATAACCTCTTTCGCTAGCTGTTTCGCTTAATGCATAGATACAATCGATCGAAGCTAGCACATGCGCAAGCTTTTG
>CASGCC010000163.1 GCA_949299585.1 uncultured Bacillota bacterium
GGCCATCACGCTAGCTACCGCACCGATCAAGATCGCAAATGGCATATTAAATAACAACAAGGCAACATAGATCAAACCGCCAATTATCAAAGCTTCTAAAAGTTGACCAGAAATAAAATTATTAAAGATCTCATTGATCTTTGAACTAATGGTCAAGATATCCTGACAAACATCATATCTAAAGATGGATGCAATTATCTTTTTGATCTGCCGAATAAAAGTTTCTTTTGAGCCCAACAAATAGATGCTAAGCATGAAGCCCATGAACCAATTTCCTAATTCAACGATAAATTTACCAATATTATTAACAATGGAAAAACCAGCGCTAGAAATGCCCGAAACAACATTATTGATCGTTGTTGACAGATTGGTCATATCAATGCCAAAGCTTTTCATGACCTCATTGATCAGATCACCATTGATGGTAAAATCCAAAGGATCCAAATGCAAAAATTCAAACACCTGATTGATATTGCCTAATAAGCTATTAGCATATCTCGCTAAGTTATTGATAAGGTTCACGATCGTAATGAAAAGCTGAGGGATAATGATCGACATAAATAAACCTATGACGGCAAACATAACGATGATAGCGAATATGATCGATATCCCTCTTCTTTTCTTATAGATAAAATTTGTTGGTTTAGTATGCTTACCAATGAATTCTTCACAGCGACGCATGGGGATATTCAAAACAAAAGCAATACCGATTCCATAAAAAAATGGTGTCAGTAATCGCAAGAATTTAGAGATCCATCCCGCTATCGTATTAAAATTTACTACCACAAAGATTAAGAACACAAAATAAGTTATAGCAATCAATAAGGGCTTGATCTTTTTTATATCATCTCTATATTTCATAAATATTCCTTTTCTATATACATTAATTGTAAAGCATATTGTTTAAAATTCAAGAAAGGTTTAAAATAATTGATGACTATTGGAGGAAAAAGATGAAACTTAAGGTTGCCGTTATGTTTGGCGGCGAAAGCGTTGAACATGAGATCAGCATTATCTCCGCTTCGCAAGCCATCGAAAACTTAGATAAAGATAAATATGAGATCATTCCTATCTACATTTCTAAACAACGTGAATTCTATGTTGGTGAAGCTTTAAACGACATTGCTAACTTTGTAAATTTAAATGATCTTTTAAATAAATGTACGCAAGTATCCTTGATCAAGAAAAAAGGTAAGGTTTATATCGAACCGGTAAATAAAGGTTTGTTTACCAAAATTATCAATACCATTGATGTCGTCATGCCGATCGTCCATGGCACCAACGGTGAAGATGGTAGTCTGCAAGGCTTTTTAGAGATGCTAAAGGTACCATATACCGGCTGTTCAACGATTCCTGCCGGCGTGGGACAAGACAAGATCTTCATGAAAAGCATCCTTGCTCATCATGGCTTGCCACTAGCCGATTGGACATGGATATACGCTGATGAATACGATAAAGATCCTGAAGGCGTTATTGCTAAAGTTAACAAATTAGGATATCCGGTGATCTTAAAACCAGCCTGTCTTGGTTCAAGCATCGGGATCGAGATTGCTCATGATCAAGAAGAATTAATTAAAGCCATTGAAGAAACTGGCAAATATGATTTTAAGATCATCATCGAAAAATTAATCAAAAACTTTAAGGAAGTCAATTGTTCTGTAAGAGGAACCCACTTTGACCATAAAGCTAGCGAACTGGAACTAACCAACGAAACCAAAGACGGTAAGATCTTAGATTTCCAAGAAAAATATCTACCGCAAGGCAATAAATTAGGCAAAGGAAAAACCCCAAATAAAATAGCTTATAAAAAAAGCGGTCCTTCAAAAGGAATGGCTAGTGCCGCTCGCTTGGTTCCTGCTCCTATTGCCGATGAGCAAACAACAAAGATCAAGACTTTAGCTCTAAAGACCTTTGAAGTCTTGCAAGCTAGCGGGATCTGCCGTATCGATTTTATGCTAAATACCGATAATGATGAAATCTACATTACCGAGATCAATACCATTCCTGGTTCCTTAGCTTATTATCTATGGACCCCACTAGGCGTTTCATTCACCCAGCTTTTGGATGACATGATCAATGACGCCTTAGATCTAGATCGGCGCAAGAATAAGATGACCTTCTCATTTGACACTAACGTTTTAGCAACATATGCCAAAAAATAAACCAGCATGAGCTGGTTTTTTTTATTTAGCTGGAACGATCTCCAACCAATAGCCATCAGGATCTTCAATAAAATAGATGCCCATCGCCTCATTAACAAAACATACACAGCCCATTTGCTGATGCTTATCAAAGGCTGCCGCATAATCATCGACCTCAAACGCTAGATGAAATTCTGTTTCGCCTAGGTCATATTTTTGCGGATGGTCTTTTAACCAAGTTAGTTCTAATTCAAATGGACTATTTTCATTTTTGAGATAAACGATGATAAAATCATCGCTGGTCTTTCTTCGGGTTTCTTTTAGGCCTAAAGCTTCTTCATAAAAAGCTAAAGAAGCTGCCAAATTACTGACATTGTAGTTTTCATGGATCATCTTAAATTTCATATACTTTATGCTCCGTTAGATCAATGATATTTATCCTTTCAGCAAGCTTAGCTATTCGCTTCTTGGTCTTGTTGATCCCAAAGCCACCATGCATCGGAACGATCAGGGATGGCTTGATCAATTGTGCAAAAAACTCGATACCGGCCAAAGCATCTTTATCATCCTGCCGATTATCACAAACCAAAAAAGCAATATCGATCTTCGTTCCTTTCAGCTTGCTTATTTCCCTGCTATATGCCTGATACATGGCCAAACGTTCTTCTTCGGTATCATCATCCCAATACCACAAATGAAGATCCCCAGCATGAAAGATCTTCTTACCTTCCGCTTCGACCAGATATGCTACCCCTTCATCCGTAGATCCTATGGTCTTGATGATTACATCATCGATGTTGTATTCCTTATCTGGCAATGCTTGTAAATATTCAGGATCATCGATACCATTGACCACGAAATGACATTCTTGATAGTAATTCGCTAATTGCTTGATCCTAGGATCATAGTGATCATGATGCGCATGTGATACAAAAACAAACATTGGTTTGCTAGCATCCAACAAAGGCAACTGACGCTGCCAAAAATCAAATAATAAATAATGGTTTGCTAATTCGACCAAAAAACCGCTGTGATAT
>CASGCC010000164.1 GCA_949299585.1 uncultured Bacillota bacterium
CATTAGGATCTTTTTTTGCTACCAAATATTCATAAAGGGCTGTTCTTAAATTTCCAATATGCATATAGCCGGTAGGACTAGGTGCAAATCTTGTTCTAATATTTGTCATTTTTCTATTACTCCCTTAAACAGAGATATTTTACTCTATATTAATAATAGTTTCAAAGGTTTTATATGTTTTTTTCGATAATGTGTTATAATTTTTAAGAAAGTTAAAAGAGGTTTAGTAATGGAAATATTTATTGCTACGGCAAACGAGCATAAGGTTGCAGAATTTAAAGCTATGCTTGAGCCATTAGGCTATCAGATCAAAAGCTTAAAAGATCTTGATGAAAATGTTGAAATTGAAGAAAACGGTCAGACTTTTGAAGAGAATGCTCTTATAAAGGCTCGTTATGTTGCTAAAAGATACTATGTTCCAGCAATTAGTGATGATAGTGGGTTAGAGATCGATGCTTTAAATAAACAGCCAGGAATTTATAGTGCTCGTTTTTTAGGCCATGATACATCATATGAATATAAGAATACACAGATATTAGAAATGATGAAAGATAAAAAAGATCGTAGCTGTCGATTTGTTTGTGCAATTGCCTTATGTTATCCAGATGGTCAAGAATATGTTTTTAGCGGTACCATCGAAGGAAGCGTAGCTACTAAAATCGAAGGCCCAAACGGTTTTGGCTATGATCCCATTTTTTATTATGAACCTTTTGCGACGACCTTAGCAAATGTTGATCCCCAATTAAAAAATAGTGTAAGTCATCGCCACAATGCCTTGATCAAGCTTTTGGAGCATTTAAATGAAACCAAATAAGTTTATTTATTTTATCGCAACTTTTAGTTTTATTATAGCGGTGCTATTGTCTTGCATAGATTTTTGGGCTTTTAATGATGTATTTTATGCTCATGAATTCAAGCAAAACGATACAGCTAAAACTATCGGTATAAGTGATGAAGAGTTGGTTTTAGTAACTGAACATCTATTAGGATATATCAAAGATCAGCATGATGATCTGACCATCACTGCAACGATCAACGATCAAGAAAGAGAAGTTTTCAATGATAAAGAAAAGTTGCATATGATTGATGTTAAAAATCTATATAAAAACACCATGTTGGCTCGAAATATCGCATTTGTTATTTTTATCTTAGGTTTTATCATAAATAGATTTGCTGATGTACAAATGATATATTCATGCTATAAAAAAGTATTAGCCATATTTTTAGGTATTGTTGCAGCCATTAGTTTCTATGCTCTTTTAGATTTTGCTAATTTTTGGGTGAATTTTCATTATCTATTTTTTAGTAATGATTTATTTTTCTTAGATCCTAATAAAGATATATTGATCCAGATCGTACCAGAACGTTTTTTCTTTGATCTGGTAACTGTAATTATTATTAGCTTTGTTTTTGTTTTAGGTTTGGCATTTTATGGATTAAAAAAAGGAGCTGAAAATCAATGATAAATGTTGTTTTATATGAACCAGAAATTCCGCAAAATACTGGAAATATCATGCGAACCTGCATGGCTGCTAATTGCCGTTTGCATTTGATAAAGCCTTTAGGTTTTAGCATGGATGAAAAACATCTTCGCCGATCTGGAATGGATTATCGGGATGTTTGCGATTACACCATATATGAAAACTGGGATGATTTTACTAGCAAAAATCCTGCACAATATATCTACATCACACGTTATGGCAAAAATCCACCAGCATCATTTGATTATACATCGTTAAAAGATGATATATATTTGATCTTTGGCAAAGAAAGCACCGGAATACCTAAAGCTATCTTATCTCATGATTTAGATCATTGTTTTCGCTTGCCAATGGTTGCTAATGCTAGAAGCTTAAATTTAAGTAATTGTGTGGCAATTTGTGTTTATGAAGTATTGCGACAGTTAGATTATCCAGGATTAAGCAAACACGAGTGTATCAAAGGCGAAGATTGGTTAGAAAGATAGGTGACATTATGATAGAGAATATGAATGATTTTTTATCTTTGATGTTTCTAGTTTTTATAATTGGAGCATGTTTAATTTTCATGATTTCAGTATTTAGTCAGCACCATGCCAAAAAGATTCGTCAAATGGAAGATGAATACTATAATTTTACGGATGATAATGAAGATAGCGATGAGTATGAATAAGCATAATGATTGCTAAAACATAAAAAATTACCTATACTAAAAAATATAAGAAGGAGATTAATGATGTTTAGAGAAGAATTAAAAAGTGACAACGCGCCAAAAGCTGTGGGACCATATTCATGCGGTTTAAAGCTAGGAGATTTTATTTATATTTCTGGACAGTTGCCAATTGATGCTAAAACGCAAAAAATGGGAGAGACAATTGAAGAACAGACAAAACTATGTCTAAATAATATTCATGCATTATTAGCAGAAAAATATCTTGAACCTCGCCATGTCGTAAAAACAACGATTTATATGACAGATCTATCACATTTTGATACAGTAAATAAGATATATGGAGAATTTTTTAACGCTCCTTATCCTGCTCGTTCATGTGTAGAGGTAAAAGCTTTGCCAAAAGGAGCAATGATTGAGATTGAATGCTTTGCAATAGATACATTAGCTTTAGAAAGCATTCAAGGATGCTGTGGCGGTAACTGCAATGATGAAAATTCATGCCAATGTGATGGAAATTGCCATGAAGATTGTGGCAATTATTAAATATGACAAAATAAATAGACAAACTTTGGTCTTAACCTTAGATGGTCAGCAACAAGTATTTGCTGATAAACCATTTAAGGTTATTTCATATTGGTGCTTGCTCAACGGATCAAGCATACAAGGCAGAATAGATGCATTTAAATTTGCATTAAATGCTAAACAGAAATGTTGTATCATGGTTAATGACAAGATGCTGTTAATGCCAACGGCAAGCCCGCAAAACGAAGAATGTGTTTATATCAATTATCATGCTCTATTTGCTTATCATCAGCTTAATCCTCAGCAAACAGTATTAAAGCTTTTTAATGGCAAAACAGAAATAATTGATTTTAATTATCGTATCATCAATAAACAATTCAAAAGAGCACGACAATATTTGCTATATTTAGAAAAACAGCGGGGGAATTATCGGGAATGGATATATTAATCGTTTTATTAATAGTGTTGATTTGTATCATATGCTTAGCTCTTATA
>CASGCC010000165.1 GCA_949299585.1 uncultured Bacillota bacterium
TATCGTTTTCTTTGGACCATTGCCATTGTATAAAGCATAAAAATCTTTTTCATGGATAACCCCTACGATATTATCGATGGTGTTTTCATATACCGGCAAACGGCTAAACGTATTATAGCGGAACTTTTCTTCGATATCGGTCAATGAATCTTTGATATCTATGGCAACGATATCGACCCTTGGGGTCAAGATGTCTTTAACATCAAGATCATTAAATTCAATGGCTGCCGTTATCAGATCCGATTCATGAGCTTCTAGGTCGCCTTCATTTTCAGCTTCTTCGACCATCGTCATCAGCTCATCGGTAATATCTGAATCATCATCTTCGATCTTTACCATCTTGCTGACTACCCATTGAATGCCCTGAGCGATTAATACCAAAGGCGTAAACAAAATTTCGATCGCACTGATCAAATTTACGACCTTCATGCAAAAAGCCTCAGGAGCTTGTTTAGCTAAGGTCTTAGGCAAAATTTCTCCCAATAATAAGACCACGATGGTCGTAACGATCGTGCTGACCGTAGGTCCATTGATATCGCCCAGCATCCTGGTAAACATAACGGCAGCGATCGTCGATAAGCCGATATTAACGATATTATTACCAATCAATACCGTGCTTAAAAACTTGTCATAATTATCAATCAGCTTTAAAGAACGGCTAGCCTTCTTATTACCATCAGCAGCATAGTTTTTCAATCTTATCCGATTGGCACTAGAAAACGCCGTCTCGGTCGCACTAAAAAAACTTGAACATATTAAACAAAATATTATAATTCCTATTTCCATCTCTTCATACCTTCTTTCTAATCTTTGTGTCTTATCTAACTATCTAAAATTAAGCACGCCGACAAAAAGGTATGATATCTAACCTATGAAAAGATAATATGACATTATCCTTGATATTCTTAATTTGATCTAAACAGAGTAACGGCGAATCGTCCACTTTTTTATCCAACCTTTCATTTTAATGAGACTATTATAGCAAATACCTTTGAAATAAGCAATTTTTAGCAAAAAAAAGCATCCTGCATTACAGGATGCTATTTATTTTATTCAGCTAAGATAACTGATCCACCATAAGTTTCTTCAACAAACTGCTTAACTTCATCTGATTTCAAAACTTCGACCAAAGCTTGGATTTCTGGGCGCGTTTCATCACCACTTCTGCAAGCAATAATGTTGACATATGGGTTGGTTTCATCAGCTGATTCTAGGATCACCGCGTCTTCAACCGGATTCAAACCAGCCTGCATTGCATAGTTACCATTGATCGCAACAAGATCTCCTTCATTGTTTTCATAAGCTAGTGATAATAATTCAGGTTTGATTTCTTTGAACTGTAAATTCTTTGGATTATCAACGATATCTTCAACCGTAGCGCTGATAGCATCGACATCATCAGCTAAGGTAATCAAGCCAGAATGCGCCAAGATCGTCAAGATACGACCATGATCGCTGACAGAATTGCTGATGATAACGGTTGCGCCATCAGGAACTTCATCAACGCTTGAAACAGTTTGTGAATAGAAACCAAAAGGTTCGATATGGATACCGCCAGCATTAACGATATCATAACCATTAGCTTCTACTTCATCATTGAAAAATGGCAGATGTTGGAAATAGTTAGCGTCTACTTCACCAGCATCTAACGCTTTGTTAAAGATGTAGTAATCATCTAAAACTTCGATCTCTAGATCGATGTTATAATCTTCCAATAAGATCGGTTTAGCAAATTCTAAGATCTTGGCATGAGGATCCAAGGTTGCGCTAACGACCAATTTAGTTGGTTCAGCAGAAGTACCATCCGTTGTTGATGGCGCAGAAGTTTCGGTGCTTGTTGCAGGAGCTGAAGAACAGCCAACGAATAATAAACAAGCTAGTAGCAATGTAAATAGTTTTTTCATGTTCAATACTTCCTTTCCTATCTTTTATCAATCCTTGCTGCTAGATAATCAGCAAGCCATTGCAATGCTAAGACAATTATCGTAATAATTGCGGTGGCGGTAAATAAGATGGCATTATTACGGCGAACAAAGCCATATTGATATGCCAGATTTCCTAATCCGCCTGAGCCTATGGCACCAGCCATCGCCGTATAGGAAATCAATGAAATAGCCGTTACACAAGCGCCAGAAACCAAAGCTGGAAAGCTTTCTGGCAACAACACTTTCGTGATGATCTGCCAGTTGCTAGCTCCCATGGCCTTGCTGGCTTCGATCGTCCCCTTATCCACTTCCATGAAAGCTATACAACAAAGCCTTGCATAAAAGGGACTAGCGGCAAAGATCAAGCTAGGCAAAGCTGCCGAAGCACCCAGCATGCTGCCGGTCAAGGCCTTAGCGACCGGGATCAGCAAGATCATCAAGATGATAAAAGGAATGGCCCTTAAGATATTTACCAAAAGATCAGCTACCTTATTGATCAGCTTGTTTTCGATCAAGCCCTGGCTAGTGGTAACAAATAAGATGATACCAATGATCAAACCTAAGATGATCGAAAATAACAAGGAGATGCTAGACATGTATACCGTCTCTTGAAAAGCGGTAAATAATTGATCCCAATTTATATCATTTATCCAACTCATAATATTTCTACCTTAGCCTCCTTTGCTTCTAACGCTTTAACAAATTTTTCATATTCAGCATCGTTGCCATTGGTAACGTGCAAGTAAGTAACGCCCAATGGTCCGCTGCTGGTATGATTGATATTTGCATTAACGATGCTTACCTGCAGATCACATTGCTTGATCGCATTAGCGATGATCGGTTCATCACTGTTGGTCGTAAAGCTGACTCGCATCAATTGACCATAAGGATATAATTTTTTTAGTTCCTGGCGGGTCTTTTCGACATCGGTGCCATTGATCGTTTGGATGAAGCGCTTGGTTGTCGCATTTTTAGGTCGAGCAAAGATTTCTTTTACCTTACCTTCTTCTACGATCTTACCATCATCCATCACCGCTAAGCGATCGCATATCTTTTGCACGACTTCCATCTGGTGCGTGATCATGACGATGGTAATATTTAATTCTTTGTTGATCTTTACCAGCAATTGCAAGATCGCATCGGTCGTTTCAGGATCCAATGCGCTGGTTGCTTCATCACAAAGCAGGATCTTTGGATCATTTGCCAATG
>CASGCC010000166.1 GCA_949299585.1 uncultured Bacillota bacterium
CGATTAGCATTTTCAATGATGACATCGACGCTTTTTTCTAAGGTATCATACGGATAAATTCCATCTTTGATGCTTTCACTATATGATTTTATCGTTGCGATCGGTGTTTTTAGATCATGCGATATGTTTTGGATCATTTCTTCTTTGATCAGATTCTCACGATCAAGCTGTTCTTTCATATCGATCAAAGCATTTGCCACATCGCCAATTTCATCTTTACGATTGATATTTAAAGTAGCTCTTTCATCATTTTTGATATGATTGATATAATTCCTAATTTGATTAAGCGGATGGATCAAACCACTAACCCAAAGCATCAGTGCAGTAAATGAAAAGAAAATTACCATCATATTTACATTGATGAAAGTATTAACTATCGCATTACGAAATTCGATCTTATAGCTATTATTCATGATCGAAGCTAGTACGCCATCATTGCCATCTAATTTAACTATTGAATATAAGATATTAGTGTTTTTTGTTTCATATACATAATCGATCGGTGTCTCCATCGCATCATCTATATGCATCGCGATATCCTTAAGCAAACCGTCATCAATATTATTGGTATTGATCAAAAAGCCAGTACTTGGATCATCATTATAAAAAACGATATGGAATATATTGGTATCAGCAATCTGATCGTATTCCATGAAGCCATTTTCTAAATAAAAGCTCATATTGCTTTGTGATCGATGTATTGATTTATACATCTCCGTCTCTACAAAGGTATCAACGCTATTGTTTAAGAAAACATAGAAGAATAATGCAAGAGATAAAGTAATGATAAAGATGATAGCTATCAGTTGTTGCGTTAGCGAAAGCTCTTTGATCCACAATCTAAATCTTTTCATCATCCTAGCCTATAGCCAAAACCATATATCGTATGAATGCTTAGATTTGGCATTTTCTTCCTTAATCTTCTTAAGGTATCATCGACAACCCTATCGCTGCCAAAATAATTGGTATCCCAGACCTGTTCTAGGATCTGTTCACGCAAAAATGCCGTTCCGCGATTTTTAACAAACAACATAAGCAAATCAAATTCTTTGGTCGTCAATTCAACATTTTTTCCTTTATCATAAACCATCCGCTGACTTTCATCGATCTCATAACCATCAACGATGGTACGTGCATTATCATTACGATATGTTCTTTGAATGATCTTATTTACCCTTAAGACCAGTTCTTTGGTCGAAAATGGTTTGGTAATGTAATCATCTGATCCCTTTTCTAAGCCTATGATCCTATCAAACTCCTTATCTCTAGCGCTCATAAAGATTACCGGAACATCTGGCGAATGTTTTTTTATTTCTTCGATCAGATCAAAACCACTTTTATCATCTAACATGATATCCAATATCCATAGATGGATATCATCATCATTGGTATGGATCTGTGCTTCATCATAAGTTAGATATGATCTTACTTCATACCCTTCATTTTCTAAATATCTTTTTACTAGTTCATTTAGATCTTTTTCATCTTCAACTACACATATTACTTTTTTCATATCGTTTTCCTCTTTATAGCTATTTTAGCATTTACCCTTAAAAAATAAAAGGGTCCTACAGGACCCCTTGATATTTATCTTTGATAAAATCGATTACCTTATATACTTTTTCATGACAGATCTCATCAGTTTCTGCCTCGACCATCACCCTTACCAATGGTTCGGTTCCGCTGGTTCTTACTAAGATCCGTCCATTGTTTTCTAGTTCTTTTTCAACTTCTTTGACCAATGATAATACTTCTTCATCTTCCATTACAGCATTCTTATCTTCAACTTGGATATTTACCAATAGCTGCGGATAGATCTTTAAGCCTTCACATAATTCATTGATGCTCTTGTGGGTATCACACATTACCTTTAACAAGTTTAAAGCTGTCTGCAAGCCGTCGCCTGTTGTTAGATGCTTAGAGAAAATGATATGACCTGACTGTTCACCGCCTATGATATAGTTTTCCTGACACATCTTCTCATAAACATATTTATCTCCTACTTGGGTCGATACATTATTGATTCCAAATTTTTCTAATGCTTTGAACAAGCCTAGATTAGCCATTACCGTGGTTACTACGGTATTATTGACCAATTCACCTTTGGCTTTTAGATATTTTCCACAGATATATAAGATATGATCTCCTGTTACCAGCTCACCATCGCGATCAACTGCGATCAAACGATCCGCATCCCCATCAAAAGCCAAACCAAGATCATAGTGTTTTTCTTTCATCAATGCTTGTAATTTTTCTGGATGGGTAGAACCGCAGCCATTATTGATGTTGATGCCATCTGGTTGATCATTCATCACTACCAAATTAGCACCTAAAGCGCTCAAGCAGCGTTTGGCCGTTTGATAGCTAGCACCATTGGCACAGTCAATAGCGATCGTATAATTGCTAAGATCCATCTTATATTCAGCACATAGCCAGTTGATATAATCATTCAAGGTATCTTTTACATCATATACTTTGCCGATCTTATCGCCAGTTGCTAATTCAACGCTTGATTTGCCATCGATATAATCTTCGATCAAGGCTTCGATATCATTGGCGATCTTTACTCCATTATGAGCAAAGACCTTGATGCCATTATCATAATAAGGATTATGACTAGCTGATATCATTGCTCCAGCGTCATAATCTTCATTTTTTACGATATAAGCTACGCTTGGCGTTGGACAATAACCTAAAAGGTAAGCATTACATCCTGTGCTGGAAATTCCGGCAGCTAATGCTGCTTCAAACATATCGCTAGACAAGCGGGTATCTTTACCGATCAAGATCTTACCGATACCATTTTTTGCATAATAATATCCTAGATATTGCCCTACTTTAAACGCTCTATTTACATCAAGGCTCACATTTGCCTTACCACGGATCCCATCCGTTCCAAAATATCTTCCCATTTTAATCTCCTACGCTTTCTTCAGTTGCATCAGGTATGGTTTCCCCAATGACATTTACTTCATATGTATTTTCGACCAAACTATAAGTTACCAAGGAGCTTGGTGATTGATCGATCGTTAAGGTGAATTCTT
>CASGCC010000167.1 GCA_949299585.1 uncultured Bacillota bacterium
ACATGATCAAATTTTATGATGTTTTTTTGTTCGATCATATGGTGATTAGCATTATCTTTGAAAAATATCTTTAAATTGAAATTTAAGATAAAACATTTAGCGTCAGTGGTAAGACAGGTTATCTTGTAAGAATTAAAAGGAGGAATAAGCAAGACATCGCCAGCTTCAATGGTAAACTGGATGCCTTTGGTTTCCACCTTATAAGCGCCTTCAGTAATTGCCGCGATGCGGTAGGTATAGATGGCCGTAATAAAAGTGCTTTGCGAATGATGATTTTCGTAAAGAAAAAAAGACATAGGCGTTATATCAAACTGCAGCAGCATCTTGGATACAACATCGGGTATTAGGATCTTGTTGATGTTTTTCATATGATAATTATATCATTAGTTATGATTTTTATAAAATGTAAACTAATGATTATATTGTGAAAATATTAATTTGCGTTATGATATAACTGAAATTGGAGGAAAAGAAAGAAAATGAAAAAGTTAATGGCATTACTAATGGCTTCTGCTTTGCTTTTGGCTGGTTGTTCTTCAAACACGACCACGAGTGAAGAAACTGAAGCACCATCATCTACGGAAACAACCGTAACGGTAGATGAAGAAAAAACAGCTGATGTCATCGTTGTTGGTGCTGGTGCTGCTGGTTTGAGCAGTGCGATCGCTGCTGCTGATAACGGTGCAGAATCAGTAATCGTAATCGAAAAGACAGATAAGACCGGTGGTAACTTATTATTGACATCTGGTTCAATGTCTGCTGCAGAAACTTCGATCCAAGAGGAAGAAGGAATCGAAGATTCAAAAGAATTATTCGTTCAAGATATCTTGAAAAACGGAGCTAATTTAGGAAATGAAGATCTGATCCGCGCATTCGTTGAAGAAGATACTGCTGCTTTCGAATGGCTGCTTGATAATGGCTTGAGCGATATGTTCACAGAAGGTCAGCCAAGAGCTGTATTTGCTCCTGAGCATCAATTATATTCTGTTCAACGTACTTACAAACCAAAAGCTAATGCAGAAGGATATTCTAGTGCTGCTCATCAGGTGTTAGATACTTATGTTAAGACTTTAGATCAAGTAACATTTGATTTTAATACCGAAGCAGTTCAATTATTGCCAAATGAAGAAGGACAAGTATTAAGCGTACTTGCTACGACCGCTGATGGCAAGACCATCAAATATACCGCTAACAAAGGTATCATCATGTGTACTGGTGGATATAGCGGAAACTTTAATTTATTAGAAAAATATGCCGAAAATGGTGGCGACTATCTAAGCAGCACTACTTCTATGGGTGAAGGCCTATACTTGATGCAAGAGGTTGGCGCATATATCGATGAAGAAACCATGGCTTATATCCCTACCTTCCCAATGGGCGTACAAACCGGTGAAAGATCTGGTACCATCGGTTCTACTTATACTTGGAAGGCTGGAGGTATCACCGTTAACCAAGATGGCAACCGTTTCGTTAATGAACAAGAAGATAAGGTCGATGTTCGTGAAGTTGCATTGGAAGAACAACCAGGCGCTGTACAATATGATATCTTTACCGATAAGATCGTAGAAGATCTAAGAGCTGCTGGTGGTTCGATGATGTATGATCTATACTTTGCTGAAGGCGGCAGAGCTGAAAATTTGGTACAAAGCGCTGATACTTTGGAAGAATTAGCTGAAAAGATCAATGTTCCAGCTGAAAATTTGGTTGCTACGGTCGAAGCTTATAATGCTGCCGTTGAAGAAGGCCAAACTGATGAATTTGGACGTAGCTATGATCCAGCTGAAGTTGGTACTTCTTATAACTTAGCTATCAATAAGATCGAAGGCGACAAATACTATGCTATTCCGCTAAAAGCATTATGTGTAATGACCTTAGGTGGAGTTACGATCGATACGACTGGTCATGTGCTTGATGAAGCTGGTAATCAGATCCCTGGCTTATATGCAGCTGGTGAAGTTGTTGGCGGTATCTGGGGTAAATTCGTATCTGGTGGTACTGGTGTAATGGGCCCTATTACTTTCGGCCGCATTGCTGCTAAATCAGTGATGAGCGATGAATTAGCTACTGGTTATACCGTGGCTCCTGCATCAAATATCTTTGATAAGTCATTGTTTGAAAATAATACTGAAGCAGTTGAACGCTTCGATATGAGCACAGCTTTAAATGATGGCACTTATAGCGCAACTGTTGATGGTCAAGATGGACCAATGGAAGTTGAAGTTGAAATCGCTGAAGGCAAGATCGCTAATGTTACGATCGTTTCTAATAATGAAACTGAATCAGTTGCTGGTAATGCTTTGAGTAGCTTGCCTGAAACCATCGTTGCGCAAAATAGCGTTAACGTTGATACCGTTACTGGTGCTACCTTGACATCTAACCGTATCTTGGATGCTGTTACTGATTGCTTGAATCAAGCTAGTAAATAAAAAAGAAAATGCAGATCGATTGTGATCTGCATTTTTTTGTATTTATTATAGCTTAATCATCATTGTCGTGGCGATTGAATTTGTATTCATAATAGATGTTTAATAGATGAGCAGCTAGAAATATAACGCTTATAAGGATGTTTTTATTGTATGGGATGATCATGCTGGTGATGATGATAAATAGCCAAATGAAGCTGAAGATTATCTGTAGCTTAATATTATGGCGTAAAAAGATAAAGATCAAGATACTGGTAAGCTGTAAGGCGAATAATAGATATGCAGGCATACGGTCATTCCTTTCCTTCTTTGTTTGCTTAATTAATTTCGCTTGTGATAAAATATCGTTGATAATATTTTAACATAAATGAAGGTAGGTAATGAGAAAAGTTAGGTTAAAAGATAAAGCTAGGATAAGATTGATCATGATCTTAGGCGTGATCGTGTGCATTTTAACGATACAAACAATTTTATTATTGATATGAGGAGCTAACTATATAAAATACAAGTATTTTTTATGAAAAAGTTTGAAAATGTAAATACTTAAAATTTTTAGTTAGTTGTATAATTGATCTTTGAAAA
>CASGCC010000168.1 GCA_949299585.1 uncultured Bacillota bacterium
ATAACAGCATCAATGGCAACTATATGATCATCGATCATGGCAATGGTTATCAGACCTACTATGGCCATATGAATACCCCAGGTTATTTTGCGGAAGGAGAAACCGTAGATAAAGGTGATATCATTGGACAGATCGGGATGACCGGATTAGCTACCGGACCACATGTTCATTTCTTCATCATGGAAAATGGAGAGCGCAGGAATCCATGTGAGGGCTTCTTGCCATGCTACGGATGAGGATCTATTCATTAGCAAGCGGATCTAAAGGCAATTGTTTTATCTTGCGGTTTGCTAAGACATGTTTGATGATCGATTGTGGGACGACCCAAAAATATCTAAAAACAGCAATGGCATCATTGCAGCTTCATAAGCAAGATATCGATGCCTTGCTGATTACCCATGATCATAGCGATCATGTTGCACAGTTAAAAATGTTTAAGGATCTGCCGATATATAGTCCGCTGCCTTTTAAAGATCTTGATCTGCAGATGATAGAACCATCCGAGGCTTTTTTGATCAAGGATATCATTATCTATCCTTTGGCGCTGAGCCATGATGCTAGCATTACTTTAGGTTATATCTTTGATGATGGTATGCAGCGCTGTGCATATATAACGGATACCGGTTATGTGCCGGAAAAATATTATCCTTTGCTTAAAGATTTGGACTATATCATCATCGAAAGCAATCATGATGTGCAGATGTTGATGGAATCAGCTCGACCGCTGCATGTGAAAAGGCGGATATTAGGAGCAAGCGGGCATCTTTGCAATGAAGATTGTGCTGATGTCTTAAGCCGGATCATCGGTCCCAAAACTAAAGGCATCATGTTGGCTCATATCTCGCAGGAAGCTAATGATCATGCCTTGGCTCTTGCAACTAATATCAATTATTTGCAAAGCTGTGGCATCGATACCCAAGCGATTCAGATCAAAACGTGTGAACAATTTGCAATCGTGGAAATAGGAGGCTGAAAATGAAGAAATTTATCTATGCAGCTGTTGGGGTTTTGTTTATTTGGAATGTTTTTTTGACTTTTGAATTTTTCAATACGCCGCAACATAGTACGATCGAACAAAACATCATTGAAACAACGATAACGGGTTATACGACGGATATTACCAAAACCGTAGCTGATTGTGAAACGAAGGTCGTAACGGTTGAAAATTATCAAGATGAAGTCTTAGATTCTATGGGTAGTGGCATTGTTTATGAATACAGCCAAAATGAAGCATATATCGTTACTAATTATCATGTTATCAGAGATAGCCAACGGTTGAATGCTATTTTTGCCAATGGGAGAAGCGTTGAACTTAGCGTTGTCGGTTATGATGAAAATTATGATGTTGCTTTGCTTAAGGCCAAGACTGATTTCAATGTTGAACCTTTTGTTCATGGTGATTCTGAATTGGCTAGAAAAGGCGAGTACGTGATCGCTATTGGCTCACCATTGGCGCAGGATTTTGCTGGCAGCGTTACTTTTGGCGTCATCAGCGGTAAGGATCTGGTCTTGAGCATCGACAGTGATAATGATGGGATCTTGGATACTGATATGGTCTTGCTGCAGACCGATGCTGCCATGAATATTGGCAATAGTGGCGGAGCCTTGGTTAACCTTAATGGCGAATTGATTGGGATGAATTCTTTGGGCTTGACAGGTTCTAATGTGCAAGGCATGAATTTTGCGATCCCGATCAACGAACTAAGCTATATCGTGGATCAGCTACAGGAATATGGCGTGGTGAGCCGCGGTTATCTTGGTGTAAGCGGAGAGGATGTAGCTAATCTTGAAAGTTATGAAAAAAGCTACTTAAATCTTAATCTTGAAGTCGATGAAGGATATTTGATCCATATGATCGAAGAGGGCAGTCCTGCTGCTAGCGCTGGTTTGCAGCCTAATGATATCATCATCAAGGTAAATGGCCAGGATATCGCTGGATTCAAAGAACTTAGGACATTATTGTATTCTTTAAATCCTCAGGATACGATCCAAGTTACTTATTTGCGAAATAATGCAGAAGAAACGGTTAGCGTGGTATTAGGATGATCAAGATCGTCGCTGTAGGCAAGATCAAAGAAAAGTATCTTAAAGATGGCATCAACGAGTATGCCAAGCGTTTATCACCATATACCAAGCTGGAGATCATCGAAGTATTGGACGAAAATACTTATGAAGATAAGCCGGCCTTGAACGAACAGATCAAACAAATTGAAGGACAAAGGATCTTAAGCAAGATCGGCAAAGACGATTTTGTGGTAGCTTTGGACCTTCATGGAGAAGGATTTAACAGTGAAAAATTGGCTAAAAAACTGGCTGATATCAACACTTATCGTACTAGCAAGATAACTTTTGTGATCGCTGGTTCGCTTGGTTATAGCAAGGAGGTCTTGCAGCGCGCAGATCTGCGCTGGAAATTAAGCGATTGTACTTTTCCTCATCAGTTGGTTCGCTTGCTTTTGGTAGAACAAATATATCGCTGCTATAAGATCAATAATCATGAACCATATCATAAATGATGCCGGCTTTTTTATCAAAGCCGGCATTTAATATGTTTCGCTTAATTCGATGTCAACGATATCTTTGATCTTAATGATCTTATCGACGATCTGAATGGTCTTGGAGCTGACAAGATCGATCTTAGCTACCATACCGCCAAGCTTTATATAATCTTCGCCATCAAAATAAATTATGTTAATGATATCATGGGGCTTTACCATATGAATCTTCCATTCTAGTTGGGCATATTCATCTTCCGAAAGGCTGCGACAAGATACAACGATCCTTTCTTCTTGACGCAGAAACTCTTGAAAGCCTTTTAAGGCATCAAAACTTATAAAAAGCTTAGCACGTTGAGCTTTATTGGGCATTATGGCCTCCTATCAGCTTATTTCGCTCTAAGGTGGTTGCTTTAGGCAATAGATTCATCCCTTTGATGACGGCGCT
>CASGCC010000169.1 GCA_949299585.1 uncultured Bacillota bacterium
AGTTTTTTATTTCTTAAACAAAGAAAGGAAATCATATCATGAAAAAATTATTAGTTCTAGCATTATCATTATGTTTATTAGCCGGCTGTTCCGCAGGCAACGATTCACAAAACACCACTGCCGATGTCAAAGAAATCGGCATCCTTCATCTCATGACCCATGATGCGCTCGATAAAGCTCGCGAAGGTTTTATTGATGCTTTAAAAGACCAAGGATATGTCGAAGGGGAAAATTTAAAGATCAATTACCAAAATCCTGAAGCTGATCAAGCAAATCTTTCAACGATGGCTGATACGCTGATCGCCGATGATCCAGATCTGATCTTAGCCATCGCCACTTCACCAGTCCAGCAATTGCAAAACATCAATGATCATACACCGATCTTAGCCACTGCTGTTACGGACTTTGTGGCTGCTGGCTTAGCTGAATCAAACGAAAATCCTGGTGGTTTGATTGCCGGCGTATCTGATGGTTTTCCGGTCGATACCCAACTTGATCTTTTACTAGAAGCTACCGATGTCAAGACCCTTGGTATCTTATACACTTCAAGCGAGCCAAATTCCCAGATCCAAGCTGAACAAATGGCTGCAGAATGCGAAAGTAGAGGCATCGCAACCATCACCAAGACCGTATCAGATAAAACGATGATCGATGATACCATGCAATCTTTCATCGGTCAGATCGATGCCTTATATGTCCCAACTGACAATAACATCGCAGCCGCTTTTGCTAGCGTTGATATCGTAGCCACCGAAAATAAGATCCCTGTTTTAGCAGGAGAAAGCAATGTCGTAAAAAATGGCGCACTATTATCGCTTGGCGCCGATTACTACAAGATCGGTTATCAAACCGGAGAAATGGCGGCACAGATCCTTAATGGCGAAAAAACCATCAGCGACTTCCAGATCGAATTCCAAAAAGACGTTGATGTTTACTACAATTCAAACACCGCCAAAAAACTAGGGCTTGATCTGCCACAAAGCATCATCGATAAAGGCATTGATGTTGCCGGATAAAAAGGAGAAAAGCAATGAGTTCAATATTAACATCCGCTGTTTCGCAAGGACTGCTTTGGGCGATCCTTGCAATCGGCATCCACATTACTTACCGCATCCTAGATATTTCCGATCTTACAAGTGAAGGTTCATTTACCTTAGGTGCGGCCGTATGCGCTACAGCTATCGTAAATAATATTCCTCCTATCTTAGCTATCTTCATGGCTTTGATATCTGGAAGCCTGGCTGGCATGGTTACTGGCTTGCTGCACACCAAATTGCAAATACCTTCCCTGCTAGCTGGCATCTTATCAATGACCGGCTTGTATTCCATCAACCTGCGCATCATGGGCAAGGCTAACATCCCCCTTAACATGCACAGCACCTTATTAACGAATATCAAAGAATTATTCAATCTAGGCAAAGACCGTGATGCTGCTATTTTCTTAGGGATCATCGTTTGCGTCATCGTTATCATCTTTCTAGTGTGGTTTTTTAACACCGAATTTGGCTATGCCATCGTAGCAACTGGCAATAACGATAAGATGATCCGTGCTAACGGCATTAACTCCGATATTACCAAAATTGCTGGTCTAATGTTGGCTAATGCACTTATTGCCTTAAGTGGCGCCTTGGTTTGTCAATACAACGGCTATGCGGATGTTCAACAAGGCATCGGAGCCATCGTTATTGGTTTGGCATCCGTAATCATCGGCGAAGTCATCTTCAGGAACCGTAATCTCATCATGAGCTTGGTTGGCATCGTCATCGGTTCTATCATCTACCGCTTGATCGTTGCTATTGTCATCAACAGCAATTATGTCAGCGCAAATGACATGAAATTATTTACCGCCATTATCGTTGCGATAGCATTATATGTAGCTAACGTAGATTTCAAGAAAAAAAGGAGACCAAAAAAATGTTAAAGATCGAAAATTTATCAAAAACATTTAATGCTAATACCGTCAATGAGAAAAAAGCCATTCAAAACTTAAGCATCACGATCAATGACGGCGATTTCATCACCGTCATTGGCGGCAACGGCGCAGGAAAATCAACTCTATTAAATCTAATTTCTGGAACCTTGCCATGCGATGAAGGCAAGATCACGATCGATGATATCGACATCACCAAACAAAAAGAATATAAACGCGCGGCTTTTATCGGCAGGGTCTTCCAAGATCCCATGACCGGAACTTGTGCTGATCTTTCCATCGAAGAAAACTTAAGCTTGGCAAAACGTCGCGGTAAAAAACGTACGCTACGCCTTGGCCTTACTCCTCAAGAAAAGAAAGAATATAAAACTTTATTAGAATCCTTAAATCTTGGCCTTGAACACCGTTTATCCAGCAAGGTAGGACTTTTATCTGGTGGACAACGACAAGCGCTTACGCTGCTGATGTCTACTTTGGTTAAACCAAAACTCTTATTGCTTGACGAACATACAGCAGCCCTTGATCCAAAAACTGCAGCAAAAGTTCTTGAACTAACGACCAAGATCGTAGCAAAAGATAAACTAACGACCTTGATGATTACCCACAATATGAAAGATGCCCTAAAATATGGCAATCGTTTGATCATGATGATGGATGGAAAAATCATCCTAGACATATCCGGAGAAGAAAAAAGCAAACTAACTGTTAACGATCTGCTGAAAATGTTTGAACAAGCTACTGGCGGTGAAGTTGTTAACGATAGAATGTTATTAGCATAACAAAAGATCCTTAAGCTATTGCTTAAGGATCAATTTTTTATCATGGTGGAGCTTAGGAGGATCGAACTCCTGACCTCCTGCGTGCAAAGCAGGCGCTCTCCCAGCTGAGCTAAAACCCCATGTATTTATAATTCGATGGTGGGCCTGAATGGACTTGAACCAACGACCTCACCCTTATCAGGGGTGCGCTCTAACCACCTGAGCTACAGGCCCATTTA
>CASGCC010000170.1 GCA_949299585.1 uncultured Bacillota bacterium
GGTTTATCAGCACAGATCTCATCGAGCTCTGCTCTTGTAATCAAGCGTTTTTCGGCAAGCTTATCTTCATTAAACCCTCTTGCAATGATCCATGGATACTTTTCGTCTTCAGCTCTGGTCATTATTAACGACCTTATATCTTCGAAACTGCGACAATCCTTTAAATCAAGATTTGCTAAATAAAATCCATAACCTAAAAGATGCATATGGGAATCATAAAATCCTGGATAAACGCTCATCTTGCATGCATCGATCGTTTCATCTACTTTAAATTTAGAAATATCATCACCAACATAAATTATGCTGTGTTCATCAAAAACAATATTATGAAAATCACTGCCATATACATTGGCATTTACTATAGCTTTGATCATGCTTCCTCCTTTAGCCATGTTATTGTTTCTTCACAAATCTTCCATGGACCTAGTTGTTTTATTATATCATCTTTAAGATAACTTTTCTCAGCATTTATTAAATAATACCGTACATCATCATGCTTGATCTTGCCGATTATATATCCTTGGAACTGATCTAAGACCGAAGCTTCATTTATGATCAAACAATCGATGCAGTTTTGTTCATCATCGATAAAATACCCCTGATTTAAAACATTTTCTTGATTCGCATAACTATGCAAAAAACCTAAAGGTTTATCAACATATGCCTTAACTTTCTTTCCTAACATAGGGTCACACATATTTTTAACAAAGCTATGAACTGTGATACCTAGGATGGATTCGCTATCATAGATATTGAAGTCAAATTTTCGCATGATGTCACTTTGGCTTGGTCCTAGATTAGCTTGTAATTGATCGATTTTTCCCTCCAATGATCTAATTAGATCATTCAACAGCATTGAAGGATCTTTTCCTTCAAGAACAACAATAATGTTTTGTTTATGATCAAAGATCAAAATATTATGTATGCTATCATGCCAAACTTCAATATCTTCCTTTTCCGTCAACTTTAATAGTTGATCTTTTATGAGCATTTTTTTATCTTCATCAAAATCAGGTAATGCTAAAGATCTAATAATCTGATTCTTTTCTTGTATCGAAATCACTTTGGCCATACTTCTTCCTCCAGGATATTCTGTGTACAAAATTGTTCATTTTCAGCATTTTTAGGTACGATCTCAAAAGGAATATTTTTAACTTTATCTTTGATTAGCGAATTTAAAAGTCTAATTAGCTTATTTGGCTTGATTCCATCAACTATAATACAAAAATGCAAAATATCATTTTTTACATAATTTAATAAATAACAACCCTTTAGGTCATGATTCTTTTTTGCAAATTGCTTTATAGCTTCTATTGCATCTTGCGGATAGATATTTAATTTGCTCAATGACGTGGCACTTGCAGGTTCCTTATATCCCAAAGCAGCTACCATTGCTTTATCTATAAGAATATTATCACTATTTAAATTAATAACAATACCTGAAGCTTTGCACTCATCCTGGCAAAAAAGCTGATAATAATCATGCAAGTTCATGATCAATAATTCATAAGGAATTCCTGCAGCTTTTGCATAAGCAGTATAAGCAAGATAATAGCTTTTTTCTTGATCATTGACCATTCCAAAAATAAGATTGCTTTCCTTGCTGATCTGAATATTGCCGAATTTATCTTTTACTATCTTATCTGTAAATTTTATAGGACATAGTAATTTTGCTGTTTTAAGCATTTCAAGACCGTTTTTATCATTTGCTTTAATTTTTTCAATCATCTCATCATTTTTATTCATCGTTTTTCTTCCTTTTCATCAATTATATTACACTTAGTTTCCGCCATGTTCCTTTTTTCCATCTTATGATAAATATCAAAGCCCTTAAGCATTCATCCATACACATTGCCCACCAGATCCCAACTAATCCCATATCAAAAACCGTAGCAAAGATATAACTAAATAAGACTGATATACCCCACATGCTGATCATGCCAATAATAGCTGGTCCCTTAGTATCTCCACAAGCCTGCAAAGATCTAACCATTGTCATATTAACAGCTCGGCCAGCTTCAAGAAATATTTCAATGAACATGATCTTTTTGGCCAATGATAACATTTTAGGTTCTAAGAACATTCCAAACGCTTGATCGCTAAAAATAAATATAATCAATGAAATCCCACTGCCCAACAATATAGAATAAATGCAAGTCTTTTTAACCATGATATTAGCATGATCAGGATCTTTGGCACCTATATCATAACCGACAATTATCTGTACTGCTTGTGAAATAGCCGATCCAAACATGTATGAAATATTAGCAAACATATTGGCGAAGCTTCTAGTCTTGATCACTAGATTACCAAAAGAATTAACGATGCGCAATATTGCAAGCTGGCTCAAATTATAACATATGCTTTCAGCTCCTGAAGGAAGACCGATATCCATGATCTTATAAAATAAAGGCCACTCAAATTTTTTGATATATTGGAAACTAAGCTTAATTTCACTATTGATATGAAAGTAAAACATCAATCCCATCAATCCTATGATTTTCGCAATAACGCTGGAAATCGCTGCTCCTGTAACTCCTAATCTTGGAATCAATAAAGCATTGCCAACGATATTAAGAACGTTCATAGCTAAAGATATCATCATTGTTTGTTTCATCCAAGCTCTGGTCCTGAATATCGCCACATATGTTGTGTATAACGCTTGAATGATCATTCCAAAATTAATTATCATTAAATATCGCATCGAATCATCAAAACACTCTGATGGAACCTTCATCATCTTAAACAGCAATCTTCCTGTAAAGCCCAAAAATAGCATTACTATCAAACCAAAAGCTCCGTTGACAAATATACCCACCGAATATACCTTAGCAACTTCATTAAGTTTGTTAGATCCAAAATATTGCGTTGCTAAGATCGTAATTGCTAATGATATTATCGTAA
>CASGCC010000171.1 GCA_949299585.1 uncultured Bacillota bacterium
AATAATTATAACAATAATAAAAAACAACCCAAGCCTTTATGGAATGGGTTGTTAAGCGATGGGATGAGCTTTTAAATACTTCCTTTGTCTATTTGACTTGGAATATATCAGATTTGTTCATCTAATCATTTTCATCTTGTTCTTATAAAATTATCGTACTTTTATTACATTGATTCATGCATCGTACGTGCGATTACGTCGTCTTGCTGTTCTTTTGTCAGCTTATTGAAGTTTACCGCATATCCGCTAACACGGATCGTTAATTGCGGATATTTTTCTGGATGTTGTTGAGCATCAAGCAATGTTTCACGATTGAAAACATTGACATTTAGATGATGGCCTCCGCTTTGGGTATAACCATCGATCATTGTTACTAAGTTATCTACTTTATTTGACATATTATTCATCCTTTCCTAAAGCATCTGGTACGATCGAGAAGGTATTGCTGATACCATCACGAGCATATTCATATGGTAATTTTGCTACGCTTTCCAAAGAAGCTACGGCACCATGAGAATCACGGCCGTGCATTGGGTTTGCTCCTGGAGCAAATGGCTGACCAGCTTTACGACCATCTGGGGTATTACCGGTCTTCTTACCGTAAACAACGTTTGAGGTAATGGTCAAGATGCTCATTGATGGTACACCGTGACGATATGTACGATGTTCTTTGATCATATTCATGAAGGTCTTGACTAGATCAGCTGCAATTTGGTCAACGCGGTCATCATTATTACCAAATTTTGGATAATCGCCTTCGATCTCATAGTCGATTGCAACGCCATCTTCATCACGAATTACTTTGACCTTAGCATATTTGATTGCTGATAGTGAATCAGCAACGCAAGATAAGCCAGCGATACCGGTTGCGAAGAAACGGCGGACATCTTGATCATGCAAGGCCATTTCTAAAGCTTCATAGCAATATTTATCATGCATATAGTGAATTACATTTAAGGTATTGACATATAAGCCTGCCAACCAGCTCATCATTTGATGATATTTTTCCATTACTTCATCATAATTTAGATATTCGCTGGTAATTGGTTCAAAGCGTGGTGATACTTGGATCTTCTTCTTTTCATCCATACCGCCGTTGATCGCATATAATAAACATTTTGCTAAGTTAGCACGGGCCCCAAAGAATTGCATGTCCTTACCAACCTTCATGCAAGATACGCAGCAAGCGATACAGTAATCATCGCCCATTTCGATACGCATCAGATCATCGTTTTCATATTGGATCGAACTGGTTTCAATCGAAATTTTAGCGCAGAAACGCTTAAATTCCATAGGTAAATTCTTTGACCATAGCACGGTTAGATTTGGTTCTGGCGCTGGACCTAAGTTTACTAAGGTATGTAAGACACGGAATGAGTTCTTAGTTACCAAAGAGCGGCCATCCAAGCTCATACCGCCGATCGATTCTGTTACCCAAGTTGGGTCGCCTGAGAATAATTCGTTGTATTCTGGAGTACGCATGAATTTGACCAAACGTAATTTCATGACGAATTGATCCATCAATTCCTGACATTCGCTTTCCGTGATCGTTCCGTTTTCTAGATCTCTTTGCATATAGATATCTAAGAAAGTTGATGTTCTTCCTAAAGACATCGCAGCACCGTTTTGATCTTTAACGGCTGCTAGATAGCCAAAATAAACGGCTTGCACGGCTTCTTGCGCCGTGGTAGCAGGTTTAGAGATATCTAGGCCATAAATATTAGCCATTTGTTTTAAAGCTTCTAATGCCTTGATCTGTTCGCTTACTTCTTCTCGTTCACGAATTCTTTCTTCGGTCATGGAGCCTAATAAAATGGTATTTAATAAGTTCTTCTTATCTTCGATCAAGAAATCCACGCCATATAAGGCAACTCGACGATAGTCACCAACGATCCTTCCACGGCCATAAGCATCAGGAAGACCAGTGATGATACCGCAAGTTCTTGCTTTACGCATTTCTGGGGTATATGCATCAAATACTCCTTGATTATGGGTCTTAGCATATTTGGTGAAGATTTCTTTGATTTCAGGATCGATCTCATAGCCATATGCTTTTAAAGCAGCTTCTGACATCCTGATACCGCCACGAGGCTGTAAAGAACGTTTGAATGGTTTATCCGTTTGGAAACCTACGATTTTTTCTAGATCCTTATTCAGATAGCCAGCAGCATGTGAAGTAAGCGTGCTTACGACCTTGGTATCAGCATCCAATACGCCGCCTTTCGCTCTTTCTTCTTCATTTAATGCCATTACTTGCTCCCAAAGCTTTTTGGTAGCATCAGTTGCTTCACACAGGAAAGAATCATCCCCTGTATATTCGGTGTAGTTTAATTGAATAAAGTTACGGACATCGATTTCTTTGGTCCACTTGCCTTCTTTAAACCCGTTCCAAGCTTCAAATTTCATTAATTACCCTCCTTATTGATCTTATCTTGCAAAGCTTCGATATATAAACCGAAAATCTCTTCCGGTTGATATCCTTTGACAACGCCTATAATTTTACCATAATTTAAAAAGAATGTGGTATTGATCTGTTCGATCTGATAATATTTTAATAATTTAGGAAAATCTTGCGCTTCGATAAAATAGATCTTGGCAACATCAGCATATTTATTGATGATATCATACATTGCCACACAGCTAGCACAACCGTTACCGCTTACCGATACGATAGCAAAACGGTCATTTGCTAATAATTCTTGAAAATTGTTATCGTTTAACACTTAGTATCTCCTTTGCTTGAGCGATTTCTTCTTTGGTGCAAAGTTGGGTATTCGCTAAAGGATAGCTGATACCTAACTGTTCATATTTTTTGATGCCTAATTTATGATAAGGCAGCACCTCGACCTTTTCGACGTTATTTAGTGTATCAATAAACGCT
>CASGCC010000172.1 GCA_949299585.1 uncultured Bacillota bacterium
GCAAAAGCCCACAAAGAAATTAAAGATGCTTATGAACAAACTAGCGCTGGTTTAAGCGGTGAAGGGGCGATCAGTGATATTAGCCAAAACGATCAGGGGCAGTATCTTTTGGTCTGTGATTTTGAACCGCAGGATATCTTATTTACTATTACTATTCAAGATCAAAAGATTGCTGGGATCTTCATGAGCTATACGAATCCTACTTTATCTTTAGTGGATAATGATGAGTTTAAGGAAACGGCAATCAAAGTTGGCGAATATGCTTTAGATGGTATCTTGACCCAACCAAAGACACCGGCTAAAAATATGCCGATCGTTTTGCTGATCCAAGGATCAGGGGTTAGCGATTATAATGAAATGATCGGACCTAATAAACCCTTTGAAGATCTAGCCTATGGATTAGCAGCAAAAGGCATAGCTTCTTTACGCTATAACAAACGCTTTTATCAGGTGCCCGAATCAGCTTCAGCAAATTATGATATGCATGAAGAGTATTTTGATGATATAGCTGCAGCTATTGCTTTGATCAAAGATGAAGGATATGAAAATATTTATTTCTTAGGCCATTCGCAAGGAGGCAGCATCGCGCATTATGTTGCTGCTAATAATGCGGATATCGATGGTTTGATCTTGATGGCTGGAACTCCGCGGCTTTTGATCGATTGTATGATCGATCAGGTCCAGGCACAGTTAGCAGCAATGGGCTCATCTGATATCGATAAAGCCATGGAACCGTATTATCAGGCCAAAGAAGAGATCTTAGCTATCGAAGATAAAAATGCCGAAGGGATGATCTTAAATTTACCTAAAAGCTATTGGTATGATGTCAAGACGACCTTGCCAGAAAATTATATCAGTGATATCGATACCTTGGTCTTGCAAGGAAGCGCAGATTTTCAGGTTTATCCGGATAAAGACTATGTCATATGGCAAGAATTGTTATCAGATAACGCTGAATTTATCCTTTATGATGGTCTTAATCATCTGTTCATGCCTAGCATCAACAATGATGCTTCCGATTATCAAATTGCATCACATGTTGATCAGCAGGTCATTGATGATATCGCTGGTTGGATCTTAAAAAAATAGATTGGCTAGTCGATCTGCCAATCTATCGGTTGCATATGATGCTGAATTAAAAAATTGTTAGCTTGGGAAAAATGATGACAGCCAAAGAAACCATTATAGGCGCTTAAAGGGCTAGGATGAGCCGCTTTTAGCACAAGATGGTTAGGGTTGGTAATTATTTTTCCTTTTTGTTTGGCGGGGTTGCCCCAAAGCATGAAAACGATCGGCTGCTCGCGCTCGTTTAGTTTGGCGATGATGGCGTTGGTAAAAGTTTCCCAGCCTTTATTAGCGTGAGATGCTGGTTTATTTTGTTCGACGCTCATGATGGTGTTTAACAATAATACCCCTTGTTTGGCCCACTTGGTCAAGGTTCCATGCTGGCTGATGCTGCAGCCTAGATCATCATGCAGTTCTTTATAGATATTTTTTAATGATGGGGGAAGAGGAACGCCTGGTCCTACAGAAAAAGCTAAGCCATGGGCTTGATGAGGATTATGATATGGATCTTGGCCTAATATCACGACCTTGACATCTTCATAGCTAGTATAGATCAAAGCGTTAAAGACGTCTTGTTTTGGCGGATAGATGATCTTGGTTTGATATTCTTGCCGCAAAAAGTGGATCAGTTCGATAAAATACGGTTTTTGATATTCTTCTTTTAAAACATTGTCCCATTGATTGTGTATCATGATTTGCTTCCTTTAACTATGTATATTATTTTAGCATATGCTAAAATAATATTGGTGATTAATTTGCAATTTACTGATATTGAACAAGCTATTGATTTTGTGAGCAATCGGCGTAATTTTCAGCATGGTTTTGCACATTTTGCACGCTTTATGGAAAGCCTTCATGATCCGCAAGATCAATTTAAAAGTGTCCACATTGCTGGTACCAATGGCAAGGGCAGCGTTACTAATTATTTAAAAGATATCTTAAGATATAGCGGTTATAAAGTAGGAACCTTTACATCGCCGCATCTAATAAATCATCTTGATCGCATAAGGATCAATGATGAATGGATCGCCCCTTCTGCTTTTTTATATTATCTTAATAAATATTTCGATGATATCATCAAGTGGGAACTTAGCATGTTTGAGATCGATATGTTGATCATGAGCGCTTATTTTAGGGATCAACAGGTTGATATTGCGATCATTGAAACAGGATTGGGCGGACGTTTGGATAGTACCAATGTATTGCACCATCCGCTAGCTGATGCGATCGTTACGGTTGGCTATGATCATATGGATCGTTTAGGGGATACCTTGGAAAAGATCGCTCAAGAAAAGGCGGGCATCATCAAGAAAAATGCGCAGGTCATCATTGGTGAAATGGACCCATGGCTGGAAAATGTCATCAAGGCTAAGGCTCGATGTAATCATATCCACCCTAATGTTTATACATATCAGGATGGAATGCTATGGGTTGATGGGCGCGGCTATAAATTTACCAATAAAGCTTTATATCAAAGGCATAATTTGGCCATGGCCTTAAATATTGCCAAAAGCTTGCCTGGATTTTTGATCAAATATGATGGCTTGTCAGAAGTCTTAGCTAAAAGTAATTGGGCAGGACGATTTGAGATCATGCAAGAAGATCCGCTGATCATCATTGATGGAGCCCATAATTTGCCAGGGATCATGGAGCTTAAGCGCTCTATCGTTGCTTTAGATCGACCTTTTAATATCATTTTTGCAGCATTGCAGGATAAAAAGCCATTATCTTTGATCAAAGAACTTGAGCCTATTGCCGACGAACTGATCGTTACACAGTTTCCATTTTATCGTTGCTGTCCG
>CASGCC010000173.1 GCA_949299585.1 uncultured Bacillota bacterium
CAACAAGTTTAACGGTAATTGGTAAGATCGTTATTATCTTATTGATGCTGATAGGAAGAATAGGACCAATCACCATCGTATTATTCTTTGTAAACAATAGTAATATGAATTATAAGTTTAAATATCCAAAAGAAAATGTTTTAATAGGTTAATAAGAGGTAGAAAGATATGAAAAAAAGATCGTTTGTAGTATTAGGATTAGGTATTTTTGGCAGCAGCATATGCAAAAATTTAGTGCAAAATGGATTTGAGGTCATTGCTATTGATAGTGATGAAGAATCCGTTGAACGTGTTGCAAAATTAGGAGCAGATGCTTACCAAGCTGATTTTACTAATATTGAAAGTTTAAAAGCAATTGGTCTAGAAGATATAGATATGGCCATAGTTGCCACAGGATCACATCTGGAAGATAGTGTAATTGCAATAATTAACTTGAAAGAATTAGGTATACCTTATATTTTGGCAAAAGCAAAAAACAAAAAGTATATGGAAGTGTTGCTAAAAGTTGGTGCAGATAGGGTGATTCGTCCAGAAAAAGAAATGGGAGAAAGAATTGCAAAACAGTTAACTAGTCCTAAGATCGTTGATCTGTTTGAAATAGATGATGAATTTGCTATCATGGAAATCAAAGCTCCGGAACAATTCGTAAATAAGAATGTCATTCAGCTTGATCTTCGTAAAAAATATAATATCAACGTTTTAGGTGTCAGACACCATGGCACAGGAAGGTTAGATGTTAATTTAGGTGCTAACTATAATTTTATGCCAGACGATATTATCGTTTTAATTGCAAATAAGAATTTTTTCCATAATTTAACAAAGGAACAAGAATAAAATAATGATCAGATCATTAAAGGAGATGAAATTTCCTGCTAAAAAAATTGAATTATTGAATAAACTTGGCATTAATGATAGTGAAAACCTATTAACTTACTATCCTTTTCGTTATGAGATACTTGAATATAAACCTTATAATGAATGGAAACCGCAGGATACGGTTGTATTTGAGGGTATATTGATTTCATATCCTAAAACCAATTATTTGCATGGGAAAATGAGCGTTAGCCGTTTTTCAGTTGAAAATGATGATGATGTATTTGATATTACGATATATAATCGTCCGTGGATCAAAACAGTGAAGGTTGGTACTAAATTAACGATTATCGGAAAGTATGTACAACAGAACAAGGTAATTGCTACTAGCTATAATACAGCTCCTATAAGCACAGTTTTAGGCGTAAAGCCAATTTATGCTTTAAAAGAGGGCGTTACGCAAAGAACCATACAAACAGCAGTTGCCCATGCCTTAAAAGAAGAAATAGAAGATTTTATTCCAGAAGAATATCAGCAACGGTATCGTTTGTTGAATAGAAAAGAGGCTTTTAAATATATTCATCAACCTGAAAGCTATAAACAGGTTGAAATGGCGCTGCGCACCTTGAAGTATGAAGAATTTCTAAAGTTTTTCTTAACGATATTATGTATGCAAGATGAAAGCTTTAAAGGCTTAGATAAAGAAGCAAAGATCTTTGATGTAGATACAGTTTTGGCTTTGCAAGAAAATTTACCTTTTATGCTGACTTATGATCAAATATTTGTTATTAAAGAAATATTAGAAGATCTTTCAAGCTATCATGTGATGTATCGGTTGGTTCAAGGTGATGTTGGATGTGGAAAAACAATGGTATGTGCTTTTGCAATGTATGCTACGATACTTGCTGGATACCAAAGCGCGTTATTGGCACCTACAGAAGTTTTGGTAAAGCAACATTATGAGACATTGCAAGAGCTTTTTCGTCATTTGCCAGTAAAAGTAGCAATGCTTTATTCGGCTATGCCAGCAAAGCAAAAACAACAGATCATCAAAGAGATAAAACAAGGCACAATCCAATGCATAATAGGAACACATTCGTTAATCCAAGATGAAGTTAGATTTAAAAAATTAGGATTAGTTGTAGTAGATGAGCAACAACGTTTTGGAGTTGAGCAAAGAAAAAAAATAAAAGCAAAAGGCGAAAAAGTAGATTTTTTATTGATGACCGCTACACCTATACCAAGAACATTAGCTAATACATTGTATGGCGATATGGCAGTAAGCACCATCGAAACTTTACCAATCAATCGTAAAGGAGTAGATACATTTCTAATCAAAGAAAATAGCATACGTTCTATCATGCAAGATATCCGCAATACGATTAATAAAGGCCAACAAGTATATGTGATATGCCCTTCTATTGAGCAAAATGAAAGTTTTCCTGCCCGTAATGTCATTGATATTTACAATAATCTAAAGGAAGCTTTTATAGGATTCTGTGAAGTTGGGATGATGCATGGCAAAATGAGTTCCCAAGAAAAGACAAATGTAATATCGGAATTTCAAAAAGGGAAATTTGAAATATTGGTAAGTACGACAGTTGTAGAAGTAGGAGTAAATGTTGTTAATGCGACAATGATGGTCATCTATGATGCTCATCGTTTTGGCTTAAGTCAGCTACATCAATTACGAGGAAGAGTACAAAGAGGTAGTCATCGAGGTAAATGCTATCTGTTAACATCCAACAAGGATCAGCAAAGTCTTGAACGTTTGCAAATTTTGGTAGATTCAACAGATGGCTTTGAAATATCAAAACAAGATTTACTTTTAAGAGGACCAGGTGATATACTAGGTACAAGACAAAGCGGCGCATCTAATTTTATTGTTGGAAATATCTTTACCGATCAAAAAATTATTGATCAGGCGCAAAAAGATGCTAGAAAGATTGCTGTTGATAAACGCTATCGATCGTTAATCGATAAGCTCATAGAAGAAAATTTAAATAATGTAAAATACATTGATTAGGAGGAATATGAAAGATATTATTGAATG
>CASGCC010000174.1 GCA_949299585.1 uncultured Bacillota bacterium
CATGGTCACATTATTTTTTTCTTGCAATTGATCGTTATTCATGGTATATTTATCAAGCAATTGAATGAAGGGAGGGTTCTGTGTATGTCAAAAGTTTGTGCCGTTACAGGTAAAAGGGCATTATCTGGTAATAGACGTTCACACTCATTACGCGCAACTCGCCGTAAATGGAATGTAAATTTACAAAAAGCAACAATTATCGTTGATGGAAAACCACAACGCGTACGCATTTCAGCTCGCGCATTAAAAACATTAAAAGCGCAACAAATCGCAAAATAATAACTTTGCTTAAATCAAGCTGCTGTTATCAGCAGCTTTTTTTATGATCTGCCAAAAAAAAGATCTTCATTTTGAAGATCAATCGTTGGCTTGAATGACGATGATACGTCCTTGATGAACGGTAAGCTTGCCCATATCGCCAATTATTTCATTAGATAAGGTGTAGATATCCTTGGGTGTCAAAGGCTGATATTTCAAAGGATATTTAAAGCCTTCAAGCGTAACGACGCTATCATCAACAGCAAAGATGCTGAAATACTTATATACGCTTTTAGCAATATCATAGCTTCCTTTGGTCAAAAGCTCGATGCGATTCTTTTCATCCAAAAAGATCATCTTCGCTTTTGCGGTATTTTTCAATAGTTGAAAATTGGCATACTGATGATCAAGCCTGCCTCCGCTGGCTCCTACGATATATAGCTTATCATAGCCTAGCTGGATGGCCAGATCCACCCCTTCTTCCAGATCGCTTTTATCTTTGATCGGATTTAGCTTGATCATCTTGATGCTATATTTATCGATAAGCTGATATTTATCCGCACCCAAAGAATCAAAATCTCCGATGGATCTTTCCATCATGATCTTGTGCGAAGCCAAGGCATATGCCCCAGCATCGATGCCAAAATAATCACATTTGATATCCGGGATCGACCTTGCTAAGGGACAAACCAGCATGCATGGCCTTAGCATAAAGATTCTACCGCCTTGATGATATCATTTTTAAATACATAGCTGCCAGCGACCAAGACATCCACCCCATGCTCTTTGCATTGCGCTCCGGTCTTTTCATTGATGCCGCCATCAACCTCGATCAAATAATCATAACCATTAGCTAGTTTTAGCTCTCGCAATGCCGCGATCTTTGCCAAGGCCGTTTCATCGAAAGATTGACCGCCAAAACCAGGTTCTACGCTCATTATTAACACCAAATCAAATAAATGAAGATAAGGTTTTAGGACATCTAGGGACGTTTTAGGCTTGATCGCAATGCCTGCTTTAGCATTTAAGCTATGGATCTTTGTCACCAGCTTCTCGATCTTGTTAGGATCGATCGCTTCATAATGAAAGGTCAAAAGATCTGCTCCCGCTTTGATAAAAACTTCACTGTAATATTCAGGATCGGATACCATGATATGCACATCCATGAATAGATCACAGCTTTTCTTAAAAGCTTTCAAGATGTCCGGACCAAATGATAGATTGGGAACAAAATGGCCATCCATCACATCAAAATGTAGCCACTGCGCCTTGCTTTGGCTCAAAACAGCAAGCTGCTGCTTGGTGTCACGATAGTCTAATGACAATACTGATGGTGATATGATCATTAATATTTTACCTTCCTCTCTTGAATCATCTTTAAAACGCTCAGATAATTTTCATAACGGCTTTGAGCGATCTTACCGTTAGCTACCAATTCTTTGATCTTACATCCTGGTTCATTGACATGCAAGCAATCGTTAAATTTGCATAGGCCAAGATAAGGAACAAACTCGATCACGCTTTGCGCTAGTTCATGCGCTTCCATGTGGGAAAAATCCAATGAGCTAAAGCCTGGAGTATCACATACCCAACCATCAGCTACTTGATGCAGTTCACAATGTCTGGTCGTATGCTTGCCGCGATTCAAAGCTTTGCTGATCTCTTGGGTCATCAATTTAAATTCAGGATTGATGGTATTTAGCAAGGTTGATTTGCCAACCCCGCTTTGCCCGGTCAAAACGCTGATCTTATGCGCGATCAATTGCTTTAAAGCGTCTTCGACATGGAATTTATCACAGGTTACTACTTCCATGATCTTTTGATATTTTTCAGTGATGCTCGATATATCATCAACCAGATCCGTCTTGGTAATGCATAAAACACACTTGATCTTAGCATAAGTTGCCAAAAAGGAGATGCGATCGACCAACGTTTCGCTAAAATCCGGATCCTTAGCACTCATCACGATGATGAGCTGATCGATATTAGCTACAGCTGGACGAATCAGAAAATTTTTCCGTTCTAAGATCTTTTCGATCGCATATTTATCTTCGTAGCAGCTAAATTCTACCTCATCGCCAACAAAAGGCGTCATCTGCAAGCGCACCTTGCCCATGGCTATGCATTGATAGATCTGATCTTTATCATCTTTGACAGTATATTGATTAGAAATGATCTTAATTATTTTTCCTCTCATTGTTTACCTCGATCAATAATAATAAAGCGTTACATAGGAAGAATCGGTTTGGACATATGACTGGCCGATCTCAGGATTTGACTTGATCACGATTCCGGTGCTTAAGTTGTCGATCTCTTCTTGGGTAAGCTGGCTAGTATCAAGATTGCTTAGCACGACCTGCAATCCCATTTCTTCTAAAAGCGTCCTTGCTTCATCGATGTTCATGCCATCGATCTCCGTTGGGATGATCACGCTAGGATAGCTAGCATAGACCAAACGAATTTCCGTATTGGTATTAGGATTAAACCTTGTGCCTGGATCCATCAATTCTTGGCGGATGACAACTCCAGGATCATATGTATCCGAGGCTTCCTCACTGGTCAGCACATGCATATTAGGATAATTAGCCAATTGTTTTT
>CASGCC010000175.1 GCA_949299585.1 uncultured Bacillota bacterium
TATATACGGCTATTGTTTCCATATCGATTGCCGCTTTGGCGACTATCGTATATTTTTTAAATTTTGATAAGAAAAATTATTATGTTATCAATCGGGCGGCAAGGATGCAAAAAGAGCCAGCTAGACCTAAAAAAGAGATGTTTTTGGAAATAATAGCTTATGGTGTTCCTTTTTTTGTTTCAAGCATCCTAGGAAGCAGCATGGATTTTGTAAATACTAATTTTTTCCAAAGTGCGATGGCAGCAAGCGGATATGCATATGAAGAGGCAAAATTATTGGAAGGAATAATCCAGGTACAATGTAATAAGCTTACGTCCATACCTCAGGTCTTAGCTTTAGGTTTTTCAAGCGGGATCGTTCCTTATCTAACCATTTCTTTAGAAAAACATGATTGGAAAGGGCTGCAGAAAAACGTCTTAGATTGTTTGGATACGGTATTATATATCGCACTGCCAATGTGTTTTTGTCTTTTGGTTCTTGCAAGGCCTATTTACTATATCATGTATGGAAATGCCAATCTTGATTATGGGCAAGAAGCTTTGGCTTGGTCTAGCTTGTTGGCGATAACAGGTACGATATCACCGATCTGTACTTCGATGATGATGACCTTAAGGCAGCGTAAACGTAATATCACTTATATTTTGATAGGTTTTATCGTCAAATGTGTTTCATTTTATCCGATGATCCAAGCGTTTGGCTATGTTGGTGCCATTACAAGTTCTGTTTTGACTTCTTGTGTCATCATATTTTTAAATTTACAATGCATCAGCAATCGTTTTAACGTTAATTACCAAAGAGTTTTGATCAGAGGCATCAAGATGATCATTTGTTTATTGGCGGTAAATGGCGCATTCTTCTTGATGAATTATTGTGGCTTAAGCTTTAATTATGACTCAAAAGCGATGACCTTTGTCATGTTGGCAATATATGGTATCGTTTGTGTGATCGTTTATGTGTATACTACATCATTGCTAAGGTTGCCACAAAAGATCTTTAATTTTACCTCGTTTAAAACACTTTTTAGAAAGGTTGCACATCGATGATAAGATTAGATAAATTGTTGGCAAAAAGCGGCTATGGTTCACGTAAAGAAGTAAAGAAGCTGATCAGAAGCCAAATTGTTAGCGTTAATGGGATAGTAGTCAAAGATGATGATATTAAGATCAAAGAAGATGATATCGTCATGGTTGATGGCGTTGTATGTCCATATCGTGAAAATTATTATATCATGCTGCACAAACCACAAGGATATGTAAGTGCCAATGAAGATCAGCTTCATCCAACGGTGATGGATCTTATCGATATTTATAATGATGATATGTTTTGCGTTGGGCGCTTAGATATCGATACGACTGGTCTTTGTTTGATCACTACTGATGGTAAGCTAGCTCATGATCTATTATCTAATAAAAAACATGTTGAAAAAGAGTATTTGGTTGGCATCAAACACCCTTTAGATGAAGAAGATATCGTACGTTTGAGCTCAGGGATAACGATCGATGGTAATGAAAGATGTTTACCGGCAAAAGTTTGTGTAGTTGATGATCATACGATTACCTTGATCATTTCTGAAGGGAAATATCATCAGGTCAAGCGGATGCTTAAAGCCGTTGACAATGAAGTTATCAGCTTGAAACGCATTCGCATGAAGGATCTATATCTTGACGAAAATTTACAAGAAGGCGAGTATCGTTTGCTAAGCGATGAAGAAATAACAAAATTAAAAGCCTAATCGAGGATCTTATCGATCTCGATAGGCTTTTTATTTAGGATCTTTGTCTTATCATATTCTTGGATCGTCTGGATGATCTGTTCTGTAAGATAGGTAGGGGTGCTAGCGCCGCTAGTAATAGCTAGGCGCTTGACATCATTGAACATTTCTTCTTTTAGATCATTTACGGTTTCGATCATATATATATTAGGAACATTTTGTTTAGCAATCTCCTTCAATTTTTTGCTGTTATTGGAAGTAGGATCACCAACGACGATCAAGCAGTCGATATCTTTTAATTTTAAAATTGCTTGTTGCCTTATCCTAGTTGCGTTGCATATCTCATCTGCTACCTTAGCATCAGGAAATTTTGCTAAGGCATGGTCTATTAGTTTTTGGATCTCGATGATGCTCATCGTTGTTTGATTGGTGATCAAAACATTGCTGAGCACTGGTAATTTATCGATATCTTCCATGGTAGAAACTAGATAGATATTTGATCCTAGTCCACAAGCGCCTTCTGCTTCAGGGTGGTGTTTTTTTCCGATATAGATACAATCGCCACTTGGGATATGCTCAAGGATGGTCTGATGGGTCTTAAGCACATCTTCGCATGAGGCATCGACGATGATCAAACCTTTAGCTTGGGCTTTTGCCTTGACTTCTAAGCTTACCCCATGAGCGGTGAAAATGACGACACCTTTATCGATCTTATCTAACAATTCCATGCGAGTTAGATCCTTATCTTCGATGCAACGGATATTATAAAGCTCACAAGCTTCGACGACAAATCGGTTATGAACGATCATTCCCAGCATGTATATGGGCTGATCAGGATAAAGTTTAACGGTTTCTTTAGCAATTTTAATAGCTCTATAAACTCCTTTGCAATAGCCGCGCGGAACAACAGGAATAATTTCCATATAGCTAATTCTCCTTTAATCTAGTATAATTATAAGGCATTAGAAAGGATGATACCATGAAAACATTTCAAGATTTTAATTTGAATGCTGATGTTTTAGAATTTATCAAAGCCAATGATTTTGAGAAATGCAGGATAGAACAGCCCAATGCCACACACTCAAAAACAGCTGTGATGCTCAAATCTTTAGAGGATTTTCTGCA
>CASGCC010000176.1 GCA_949299585.1 uncultured Bacillota bacterium
ATTTATTATCTGATGTGTGGCATTGTTGTTTATAAAAATTACAGATAAGTTTCATTATGTTAAACCATCAAAAATAAATAACTAAAAAACGTTGATTCGCACGATCGGGTGAGAAATCAGCGTTTTTTATTACCAGTTTCGATAAAAAGAAGTTATTTTGGCAAATCTCTATTTGATGCTTATTATAAAAGTCGTTTAGAAAAGTAAAAAGTTTTATAAAAGAAGCATATACCTCATATCCTGTAAATTAAATAAGTGGATGATAACATCATGTTGAAACGAAAAGTTGAAGAAGAACTAATTGGTTAAATAAATACCAAAAACCACAAACCGTTAATTATTAAGGGTTATCGTCAATGTGGGTAAACGGTAATTGTTTTAGATGAAATTCAAGAATCTATAAAAAAGTAAAAGCGAATCTCTTTCGAAATTCGCTCTTTAGAACTCTTTGTGTTTTTTGACGCTATAGATGGGTTACCCTTGCTTTGATTTCTTTGGTCTTTCCTACGTTCCAGAAGTTTTCACCTAAATATCCGCAGGTCCTTCTTGTTACATTCATCTTCTTGCGGTCTTTGTTATGACATTGTGGGCATTCCCATTCATTGTCATCGTTGATGATGATCTCGCCATCCCAACCACAAACATGACAATAATCAGATTTGGTATTGAATTCAGCATATTGGATATTGTCATAGATAAAGCTTACTAATTCTTCTAGCGCTTTGATGTTGTTGCGCATATTAGGGATCTCGACGTAAGAGATTGCGCCACCGGAAGAAATAGGTTGGAACTGTGATTCAAATTTCAATTTAGAGAAAGCATCGATATGTTCACGAACATCGACATGGTAAGAGTTGGTATAGTAACCTTTATCGGTAACATTTGGAATATCACCGAATTTTTCTTTATCGATCTTAGCAAAACGATAGCATAAGCTTTCAGCTGGGGTACCATATAAGGCAAAGCCTAGGCCTGATTCTTGTTTCCAAGTTTCGCAGGCTGTTCTTAAACGGTTCATGACCTTTAAGGCAAAGGCCTGACCTTTTTCGGTCGTTTGTGATTCGCCGGTCATCAATAAAGTTACTTCATATAGACCAATGTAACCTAAAGAGATGCTAGAATAACCATTTTTCAATAGTTTGTCGATCTTTTCACCTGGTTGTAAACGCGCGATAGCGCCATATTGCCAGTGAATAGGAGAAACATCAGAAGTAACGCCTAATAAAGCATGGTGACGGCACATCAAAGCTTCATGGCATAATTCTAATCTTTCAGATAAGATCTTCCAGAATTTTTCTTCATCACCTTTAGCTAAGATACCGATCTGTGGCAAGTTGATCGAAACAACGCCTTGATTGAAACGTCCTTCAAATTTATAGTTGCCATTTTCGTCTTTCCATGGTGCCAAGAATGAACGGCAGCCCATTGGTGAGAAGACGTTACCTTCATAATTTTCACGCATCTTCTTAGCAGAGATATAATCTGGATACATTCTCTTAGCGCTGCATTTAACGGCAAGGCGAGTGATATCATCATATTTGCCACCTTTTAAGCAGTTGTTCTCATCTAAGACGTAAACTAATTTAGGGAAAGCCGGTGTTACATAAACACCTTTTTCGTTTTTGATGCCCTGGATCCTTTGGGCGATGATCTCACGAACGATCGCAGCAACTTCATCGACATATGGATCAGTGTCATCGATCTGTAAGAATAATGTTACAAATGGTGATTGCCCGTTGGTGGTCATCAAAGTGTTGATCTGATATTGGATGGTTTGAACACCTGACGATAATTCACTTTGCAAACGTTGAGCAACGATTTCTTCGATCATCTCATCGCTTAGTTTGCCATCAAATTTATTGTGTAGTTCACGACGGAATTTTTCACGTGATACAGCTAGATATTTACCTAAATGTTTGATGTTGATCGATTGGCCGCCATATTGGCTGCTGGCAACGCAGGCAATGATCTGGGTCATGACGGTACATGCAACCTGGAAAGATTTTGGTTCTTCGATCAATTTACCGTTCATTACGGTACCATTTTCAAACATATCTTTGATGTTGATCAAGCAGCAATTAAAAATTGGTTGCAAGAAATAATCGGCATCGTGGAAGTGTAAGATACCTTCTTCATGAGCCTTGCTGATCTTTTCAGGCAACAGCATACGCTTGGTAAGGTCTTTGGAAACCTCGCCTGCGATCAAATCTCTTTGGGTAGAAGCAATGATCGCGTTTTTATTAGAGTTTTCATCCATCAATTCCTTATTAGAATGTTTGATCAAACCTAAGATCGATTCATCGGTCGTATTTTGTTGTCTTACCAATGTTCTGGTATAACGATAGATCATGTACTTTTTAGCTAGAGTGAATTTTTTAAAATCCATCAGCTTCATTTCGATGATATCTTGGATATCTTCTACCAAGATCCTTTTTTTATCTAACGACATAACATAGTCGATGATTTCTGCAATTTGTTCTTTTGTTACTTTATCGGCCTTCTTAACTTCATTGTTGGCTTTTTGGATCGCAAGTTCAATTTTCTCTTTGTCAAACTCAACGATGCGGCCGTCTCTTTTTATAACTTTCATGTCCCTATCTCCTTCGCTATGAATATGTTAACGCAAATTGAAATAAAATATGTTGCATTTGCAACAAATAGAAGTATAATTTTTGTAAAGATAAAAACATGGTGATAATGATGGAATGCTTGCAGAATATCTTGGAATTTCTAAGTCAAGGTTTTCTGCAAAAATCAATGAAACAGGTGGCGCAGAATTTAATCAGGGGGAGATTTTAAAGATTAAGAATAAGTATTGGACATTATCGCATT
>CASGCC010000177.1 GCA_949299585.1 uncultured Bacillota bacterium
CCCCGCTGATCGCGCTGGTCGTGTATGATTGATTGGCATTATTTTTGATCACGATGCCTTTATTGATATATGCACAATTTTCTTTATCCGTTTTTTCAGGATGATTTGGATGAACTGCATGCGCATTATCCATGCTAATCATGAATGAACGGCTAATAGCTTGATAGTATGCTGCATTATCATAGCCTAAGCTATCGTTGATCCTGATCAAACAATCATGCAAGAAAGTAGAAGCAGCTCCTTGCATCGTCAATGAGCCAACTTCTTCATTATCGAAACAAGCCATTACATTGATAGCTTTAGCTTCTTTGGCTGCAATCAATGCTGATGTTGATAAAAAAGCATTTTGCAAATTATCTAATTTAGGACAAGCAATATATTCATCGTTCAAGCCCCACACGCAAGCTTTGGTTCGATTATAAAGATACATGTCAAAACCAAGGATATCTTCAGCGCCACACCCTGCTTCTTTCGCTAATAATTGATAAAAACTATCTTCTTTTAAGCTATCATCACCTAGCACCGGCAAAAGATCGACCTGATGATTAAATTTCTTGCCATTATTGATATCACGTTCCATATGAATCGCAACACTAGGGATCATCAATAAATCACGATCGATATCGATCAGTTTGCTTACCAACTTATCACCTTGTTTGAAAACGATGCGACCGGCTACCGATAAAGGGCGATCAAGCCAGCTATAATCGATCATGCCGCCATAGCCTTCGACATTTAAGCTAACATAGCCATTTCCTTTTAACTGTGGTTTATCTTTGATCTTAAAAGTCGGCGAATCGCTATGTGAAGCACAGATCTGATAATGATAATTTGTGATATCTTCTGGAATAACAAAGGCAATGATGCTAGAATTATTACGTTTGACATAATACTTCCGACCTTTTGCCAATTCCCAGCGATCTTGTTCATGCAGTTGCCTAAATTCAGCTGCTTGCAACATCTTTTCTAATTGCGCAACAGCGTGAAATGTACTATGGCTGTTGCTGATAAAAGTTAATAATTTATTCGTATTTTCCATAATTTTTTCTTTCTAACGCTTCGTAGCCATAAAGAACAATGCCAAGGTTCCCGGTCCAGAATGCGCACCAATGACCGGACCAATATAACTGATCAGCACTTCTTTTTGAGGATAACGCTCATTGATCTTATTTTTTAGATATATTGCATCTTCTTCGCAATCGCCATGTGTAATGATCACCGGAAGATCATAGCTTTCATCAAAGGTTTCCGTCATCTTCTCAAATAAAGCATTGATGCTTGCCTTACGGCCATGAGCCTTGCTCATATTGATCAAATGTCCTTCATCATCAACATGCAAAACAGGTTTGATCTTTAAAGCTGAGCCTACGATGGCAACCGTACCTGAAATCCTACCGCCACGCTTTAGAAACATCAGATCATCAACGGTAAACCAATGAGCCAGATGCAAAAGATTATCCTGCAACCATCGGGCATTGGCAGCTGCATCCATGCCATCTTCTTTATTCTTACATGCGGCAACAAGTAATAATCCTTCACCACCACTGGCACATTTGGAATCTACAACATGTATTTTATTTGCATATTTTTCATTTAATTCATTTGCTGCTATCACACAAGAAGAATATGTACTAGATAATCCACTAGAGAAGCAAACATACAGGATATCTTGTCCTTGCTGCAAATATGGTTCAAAAAACGCTAAATATTTAGCGGGATTAATCTGTGAAGTACTTGAAACTTCTCCAGCTCTTAGCGCCGCATAAAAATCCTTAAAACTACAATTACGAAAATCTAGATAATGTTCAAACTGACGATCTTGCATCGTTACATCCATTGGAATGATATCTACTGCTAAATTTTTAACATAGCCATCGTCTAAATCACATGTACAATCAGAAATGATCTTATAATCTTGCATAATTTCACCTCGCATATAATCATATCACTTTTATTGTGGTAATGCTATTTTGAATATCTTAAAAACTGATTTGACAGTTTTAACATCACAAGGTACAATTTATGTTGTTATTGATGCCTCCTTAGTTAAATGGATATAACGAGCCCCTCCTAAGGGCTAATTGTGAGTTCGATTCTCGCAGGGGGTGCCAGTATAAAAATAACCGAAACAGTTAAATCTAGCTGTTTCGGTTTTTTTCTCATACAATTTCGCATCATCGATAAATAAGATCTATTTGCATAGTAATTTAAAATCTTTATTGTTCATCTTTTTTCCTACGATTTTCCATAGTTCATCATGGGCATCGCCATTAAAATGAAGACCATCGATAAAACGATCAAATTGTTCACTAGTGCAATAAAGATAAGTATACCAATTAACACTATTTTTCTTGCCACCACATGCTGTAACCAGCATTTGTTCTAATAGTTCATCAAATGCTCTATTAAATGATTTGCTATCCAAGTTCAATTTTCTTTTGATATCTTCCTTATCGATCAGTTGATAATCATTCATTTCCCTTAAGATATTTTGTGCTACGTTACTTAAAGGCTTTTTAGTTTTTATCCTTTTTAACAATTGATAAGCATTAATTGAAAGATATATTGGCCTTTTGCGAAAAGCTTTGGTATAAAAAACTAAATTTTTCTCGATAAGATGAATAACATTTTGCATCGTAAAACCTAGCTCATCTAACGAAGGCAAATATTCATGCTTATTTACTAATAAAAAGCCATAATCATTAATTATATCTAATAATTCTTCATCTTTTGCTCGTGAAGCATTTTCAAATATTTCCGGACGTAAAACTTTTTGCCCAATGATCATTCCACAATCT
>CASGCC010000178.1 GCA_949299585.1 uncultured Bacillota bacterium
GAAGGATGAAAAAATCTTAAAAAGATATTTAAATAATTAACAAATTATGATAATATCTTTGTGTGAAAGGGAAGGTTGAGAATGAGAAAAAATTTATGCCCATTAACTTTTCGTTTCAATAAAAGAAAAAAATATCATGGCACTTTTCTGCCATGATTTTTTGTTTTGGGCTGTTTTTTTCTGTAAATCATCAAAATTATAGGAGGTTAAGATGAATAAAGTTGCCGTAGTTATGGGAAGCAAGAGCGATCTTGAAAGCGTAAAACAAACGATGAACGTATTAGAAGAATTTGAAATTGATTATGAAGTAAAGATCCTAAGCGCTCATCGAACACCAGATGAAACCTTAGCTTATGCGCGTGGATTATATGACAGAGGATTTAAAGTGGTGATTGCTGCTGCTGGTGGAGCTGCCCATCTTGCAGGGGTAATTGCTGGCTGCCAATCATTACCAGTCATAGGTATTCCAATGCAAACCAAAACATTAGATGGCTTAGATAGCTTATTATCAATCGTTCAGATGCCATCAGGCGTGCCAGTTGCGACAGTTGCCATAGGCAATGCTGGATGTAAAAATGCGGCAGTTTTAGCTGCAACGATAATTGGAGCATTTGATCATGATATGCATGCAAAGATCGTTGCATATAAAGAAAAAATGCGCAAAACCGTTTTAGAAACGACAATTGATTAGGTGAACGAACATGGGAAAGATTAATAAAAGGATATTTGTCGAAAAAAGAGCAGGATTTCAAGTTGAAAAAGATGATTTGTTAAAAGATCTGAATATTCAGTTGCATTTGCAGATCAAAGATCTAAGATTATTATTAGTATATGATATCTTTGATATTGAAGAAGAAATCTTAAATAAAGCTTGTCAAACGGTCTTTAGCGAAAAAATGGTAGATGATATCGTTGATATCGATCTATCTGATAAATGTTATCTTGCGATTGAAACATTGCCGGGCCAATATGATCAAAGGGCTGATAGTGCGATGCAATGTATAAAATTGCTTGATCCGTCTAGTTCTTGTACCATTACTTGCGGGAAAGTATACATATTTGATCGCCATATAACCCAAATTGATAAAGTAAAAAATTATTTGATAAATCCGATCGAGTCAAGAGAAAAAGACATGGATGTCATGAGGATAGATCGTAACGTTGATGTCACACCGTTAGAAGTTTTTCCTGATTTTATTTATATGGATGATGAACAGACCGCTTCATTCTTAAAAGCCAAAGGTTTAGCAATGTCTTTGGAAGATTTGCAGCTTGTTAAGGCATATTTTAAAGATCAAGAACAGCGTAATCCAACTGAAACAGAGATAAAGGTATTGGATACATATTGGAGCGATCATTGCCGTCATACTACCTTTGAGACGGAACTTACTAATATCAAGTTTCAAAGCAGACGCTTTAATGAACAGATCCAAAACGCCTATGAAGAGTATTTAAAATTGCGCCAAGCAACAAATAGATCAAACAAGCCAATAACTCTGATGGATATGGCAACGATCAATAGTCGCTATATGCGCCAAAATCATATGGCTGATGATGTAGAAATAAGCGACGAGATCAATGCATGTAGTGTGTTTATTGATGTAGATCATGATGGAACGATAGAAAAATGGTTGCTGCAATTTAAGAATGAAACGCATAATCATCCAACTGAAATTGAACCATTTGGTGGAGCAAGTACTTGTATCGGTGGCGCCATACGTGATCCGTTAAGCGGAAGAAGCTATGTATATCAAGCAATGCGTATAACTGGCAGTGGCAATATCTTTACGCCTTTAGATGAAACACTAAATGGTAAATTACCACAAAGAACGATTTCGAAAAAAAGTGCGCATGGAAATAGTAGCTATGGCAATCAGATAGGGTTAGCAACTACATATGTACAAGAAATATATCATGATGCCTATGTTGCAAAACATTTAGAAGTTGGAGCAGTAGTTGGAGCAGTGAAAGCAGAAAATGTTCGCCGTGAAAAGCCAACAAAAGGCGATGTCGTGATCTTGCTAGGCGGAAAAACTGGAAGAGATGGTATAGGCGGTGCAACTGGATCAAGCAAAGAGCATACGATCGGCTCGTTAGAAAAATGTGCATCAGAAGTTCAAAAAGGTAATGCACCTGAAGAACGAAAGATTCAACGCTTATTTAGAAATCCTGAATGTACCAAACTAATCAAAAAATGTAATGACTTTGGTGCTGGAGGCGTAAGCGTAGCAATTGGTGAGCTAGCTGATGGCTTGCTTATCGATCTTGGTAAGGTACGTTGTAAATATGCAGGTTTAAATGCCACGGAGATTGCGATTAGCGAATCTCAAGAAAGAATGGCAGTTGTTGTTGATGCAAAAGATGCTGCTCAATTTATTGAACTAGCGCATAAGGAAAACTTGGAAGCATATGAAGTTGCAACAGTTACTGATGATGATCGCTTAAAAATGGTCTTAAATGGAGAAGTCGTTGTTGATATTTCTCGTCAGTTTGTTGATAGTGCAGGAGCAAGACAGAAATGTGATGTGATCATCAGTGAGAACGTGGATAACGATGTATTTGCTGATATCGAAGTTAATAAAGAAAATATCTTGAATACATTAGCAGATAAAAATGTTGCCAGCCAAAAAGGCTTGGTTGAAATGTTTGATGCTTCTATCGGCAGCTGTAGCGTAATGATGCCATTTGGTGGTAGATATCAATTGACCCCAACGCAGGTTTCTGTCGCAAAATTACCTGTAAAAGATGGAAAAACGAATACTTGCAGCA
>CASGCC010000179.1 GCA_949299585.1 uncultured Bacillota bacterium
TCAGGTACGCCTTTTTCTTTTAATCTTAATTGTGTGCCATTTTGGGTACCTGCTGGAATGTTTAATTCAACATCTCCATAAACGGTTGGAACATCAACGCTACATCCTAAAGTTGCATCGACGTTGCTGATAGGAATAGAAATGTAAATCGTCTTGCCTTCACGTTTGAAATATTGATGCTGGCCAACCCTAACTTCGATATATAGATCACCATTTGGTCCGCCATTGACACCTCGTTCACCTTTGCCTTGAACTCTTAATTGTTGTCCAGTCTGAATACCAGCTGGAATCTTAAGGTCAACGCTAACGCGTTTATGCTCATATCCTTCACCATGACATTTTGGACATACTTTTTTAATTTTCTTACCTTTTCCATTACATTCAGGACATACGCTTTGGGATTGAAAGACCCCAAATGCTGTTCGCTGTTGTGTAACTACCCTTCCTGTACCATTACAACGTGGACAAGAAGTAATATCGCTGCTCGAATTTGCACCTGATCCAAGACATTGACTACATTGCTCATCAACACTTAGATTAATCGTCTCATTTTTACCAAATATCGCATCCATGAAACTTACATTCATCTGCATGTAACGATCTTGTCCTTTGCGTGGTGCATTGCTGCTTTGACGGCTTTGTCCAAAGCCACCAAAGCCACCAAATCCTCCACCAAACATTGAACTAAAAATATCATTGATATCATCAAAGCCAGCACTGGAGAATCCTTGTGCTTGAGCTCCATCCATTCCTGCAAAGCCAAACTGATCATATGTAGCTTTCTTTTGAGGATCGCTTAATACTTCATAGGCTTCATTTATTTCTTTAAATTTAGCTTCAGCATCAGGTTCTTTATTAACATCAGGATGATATTTCTTTGCTAAGGTACGATAAGCTTTTTTGATTTCTTGCTCAGATGCACCTTTAGAGATGCCAAGCACTTCATAATAATCTCTTTTGTTACTCATTTATCTCAACACCTCCATATCCACTTGGCAAAGCCCTAGGTTTAACCTAGGTGCCATGTCATTAATTCTTTTCTTTGAAGTCAGCATCAACAACATTATCATCGCTAGCACTTGTGCCATTATCATAAGTGTTGTTTGCTTGTTGTTGAGCTTGTTGCTGGTACATAGCTTGAGCCATAGCATTAGCAGCTTGTTCAAGCTCATTCATCTTTGTTCTTAATGTATCGATATCATTTGCATCGATAGCTTTTTGCAATTCATCGCGAAGTTTCTTAACTTCTTCTTTTTGCTGTTCAGTTACATTTGCATTTTCTGCATTTAATGTTTCATCGATTTGAATGATAAATTGTTCAGCTTTATTCTTTAATTCGATTTCTTCTTTTCGTTTATCATCTTCAGCTTTATGTTCTTCAGCTTCTCTTACCATCTTATCGATTTCTGCATCGCTTAATCCTGAAGATCCTGTGATCGTGATAGATTGTTTCTTATTTGTTCCTTTATCCAATGCACTAACATGAACGATACCGTTAACATCGATGTCAAAAGTTACTTCGATTTGTGGAACTCCACGTCTTGCTGGGGCGATACCAGTTAATTGGAAATTACCTAAGGTCTTGTTATCGGCAGCCATTGGTCTTTCACCTTGCAATACATGGATATCTACAGCTGGCTGATTATCAGCAGCCGTTGAGAATATTTGTGATTTGCTTGTAGGAATTGTCGTATTTCTAGGGATCAAAACGGTCATTACCCCACCTAAGGTTTCAATTCCAAGTGATAATGGTGTAACATCAAGCAATAATACATCCTTAACATCACCAGTAATGACTCCACCTTGGATAGCTGCACCCATAGCTACTACTTCATCTGGGTTAACTGATTTATTTGGTTCTTTGCCTAATTCATTTTTAACAGCTTCCTGTACGGCAGGGATCCTAGTTGAACCACCTACCAACAATACTTGATGAATATCGTTTTTGGTCAAACCAGCATCGCTTAATGCTTGTCTTACAGGTTGGATCGTACGATCAACCAAGTGTTTGGTCATTTTATCAAATTGAGCACGAGTCAATGTCTGCTCTAAGTGCAAAGGTCCATCTGCTCCTGCTGAGATAAATGGCAAACTAATCTGGGCTTGAACCATTCCTGATAGATCTTTCTTAGCTTTTTCAGCAGCTTCCTTTAATCTTTGTAAGGCCATGCGATCATTTTTCAAATCAACGCCATTATCTTTCTTAAAGTTATCTACTAACCAATCTACGATAACATTATCGAAATCATCACCACCAAGTCTGTTATCACCTGCAGTTGCTAGAACTTCAAAGGTGCCATCTGCTAGATCCAAGATCGAAACATCGAATGTTCCTCCACCTAGGTCATATACCAACACACGTTGTTCTTTATCGGTCTTGTCGATACCAAAAGCCAAAGCTGCAGCAGTTGGTTCATTGATGATCCTTTCTACCTCTAGACCGGCAATCTTACCAGCATCTTTGGTTGCTTGACGCTGTGCATCATTAAAATATGCAGGAACAGTAATGACAGCCTTGTCTACTTTTTCTCCTAAATATCCTTCAGCATAATCTTTCATATAGCTCAAGATCATTGCACTGATTTCCTGTGGCGTATACATCTTGCCTTCTAATTCAACTTTTTGATCGGTACCCATCAATCGTTTGATTGAAGTTACCGTGTTTTTATTTGTTACAACCTGACGTTTTGCCGCATCGCCAACGATCCTTTCACCATTTTTAAATGCAACAACAGATGGTGTCGTGCGGTTACCTTCAGGG
>CASGCC010000180.1 GCA_949299585.1 uncultured Bacillota bacterium
TGTCTATATCAATAATTAATCACAAATCAATCACAATATAACAATTAATCAATGTCACAAGATTTCTCAGTTTTCGCTAATGTCTATATCAATAATTGTTATATAATGCACTTTGATGCTGATTATGTACGTGAGGATGAATTGGATCCCCAAGCATTATTTATCATCAGTGATTGTTTTTATAATGATTCAAACAAAAAACAGAAAAATATCAAAGAAACGATCTATGCAAAGATGCGCAATTATTCGCTTATCTTAAAAGAAATGGAAGAAGTAGAAAACGGAACAAAACCTAATGCAATAAGGACCAATAAATGTACGAAACGTAATAAATGCCTATATTACGATGAATGTTTTAAAGAAGAAAGTCAGATTGATGATAATTCTATTTTAACGCTGGTAACTTCTCAATATAAATATCAGATGTATGAAAGCGGAATAAGATATTTAAAAGACGCCAATATTGATATGATCGAAGGGACTAGGCAGCAATACGCTCAGATCCAAGCAGATATCAATGGTGGAGTATTTGTTGATAAGCACGCTTTAAAAGGATGGCTGAAGAATATCCATTATCCGATTGCTTTTTTAGATTTTGAATGGGATACTTATGCTATTCCGCCGTATCATGGCATGAAGCCATATGATGTGCTTTGCTTTGAATATAGCATCCATATCTTGAACGAAGATGGATCGATAGATCACCATGAATATGTTGGTACTAAGGATTGTCGTCAAAAGTTAATTGAAAATATGATAAATGATGTTGGAAAACATGGAAGCATCATTGCATATAATGCCAATGGAGCTGAAAAGATCCGCTTACAGGAAATGATTGCACAATTCCCACACTACGCCAATGATCTTTGGCATATATACTACCGAATGGAAGACTTACAGCAGCCATTTATGCTAGGAATGGTCTATAATACAAAGATGAGAGGAACGTATTCATTAAAGACCTTGATGTCGATCCTTGATGAAAAAGCTTATAAATCTTTAGATATCAACCAAGGAATGGAAGCTGTATTTAATTGGCGACAGATCGATAATGATGAGGACATCAATAGTGAAGAAATAATGCTTCATCTAAAACAATATTGTGCAATGGATACCTTTGCTATGATCAAGGTGTTTACGAAGCTACAGGAGCTAGCAAAAGATTTCGTTTAAAAATTACCCATAAAATTATTTTATAGTGTATAATATGAATAACAGGAGGTACAATTTTATGAGATTTGAAATTGTCGGAAAAAATGTAACAGTTACTGAAGGAATGCGCGAGAAGATCGAAGCAAAACTGGGATTTTTGGATAAATATATCCTGATCGATCCTAATACGATTGCTAGAGTTGTTTGTCGTGTATATCCTAATACGCAGAAAATAGAAGTAACAATTCCTACAAAAGTAGGTATATTAAGAGCTGAGGTTGAGCATGAAGATTTCTATGCGGCAATCGATCTGGCAATTGATAAGTTAGAAGACCAGATTAGAAGACAAAAAACTAGATTATCTAGAAGACATAAAGATTCATTAGCTGAAAGCTTTATTGAACAAGATGATAATTTATTAGGTGAAAAAGATACACCGGTAAAAACAAAGACCGTTAATCCGGAAAGGATGGATCTAGAAGAAGCCATCATGAGGATGGAAATGTTAGGTCATAGTTTCTTTATCTATACGGATAATGAAGAAGATCGCATTTCTGTCGTTTATAAAAGAAACGATGGAAAATACGGTTTAATTGAAACTGAATAAAAACAAGGGCATTCTTAAATGAATGCCCTTTTAAGGAGCATTTATGAGCAAAAAAATATTATTGATCAATGACATGCCTAGTTATGGCAAAGTGGCATTGAGCGCAATGATGCCAATCTTATCGTATTGTGGATATGAAGTATATGGATTACCTAGTGGTTTGATAAGCAATACGCTAGATTATGGCAAATATGTCATTGAAGATACGACCGCTTATCTAGAAAAAAGTATAAAAGTATATAATGATCTGGGGTTTAGCTTTGATTGTTTATGTACAGGTTTTTTGCTAAATGAGCGCCAAGTATCTATTATAACAGACTATAAAAAACTTAATCCTCAGATGAAGCTGATCGTAGATCCTATCATGGCTGATGATGGAAAACTTTACAATGGTATGGATGAACAAACCGTAAAAAGATTTCAGCAGTTATGTGAAGTTGCTGACCTAATGATTCCAAATTATTCAGAAAGCCTATTGATTAGTGAATTACCGCTAGATAATATGACATGTACGAATACACAGCTTCAAATGATCTTTGAACGGCTAAGAAAACGCAATGCTCGATCCATCGTAATTACAAGCTGTATGCAGGAAAATGGTCAATATGGAGTATATGGATATGATCATATCCTGGATGAACAATTTTTTTGTCCATATGAACACATCAATATTAGATTTGCTGGAACAGGAGATATCTTTTCAGCGATAATAACAGATGGCATGATGAAAGGTAATACCTTAAAAAAGGCTGTTTTAAAAGCTATAGACGCTGTTAGCAGCTTGATATATATAAACATGTTGCAAGATGCAAGCGTGCCTACAAACCATTTTAAAGGGCTGAAGATCGAACAATTTTTAAAAGATATCATATAATATCATCAAATATCATTAATGTATGACATTGAAAATGATCATTAATAATTTCAAAGATTAAAATGTTTAGGATATTGGATGTATTACGCTGATATGTTACAAAGATTAAAACATCAAAAATATCTT
>CASGCC010000181.1 GCA_949299585.1 uncultured Bacillota bacterium
TCTACTAATCTGTCTTCATTCAAATTATACCTTAGGACTTATACTTTGATAGACAAGTATTAAAATATGTCTATCTAGAAAGAATTATACGAGGAGAAATCAATATGATTAATTACGAAGAATTTAAAAACGAAATACTAAAAGATCCTGAAGTTAAATCTGCATATGACGAACTTGCTTGTGAATATGACATTATCCAAGCAATGATTGATACTAGAAAAAGTAAGCATATGACACAGAAAGATTTATCTAAAGCTACTGGTATTACTCAAGCAGACATAAGCAGAATTGAAAATGGAACAAGAAACCCAAGTTTAGCTATGCTTAAAAGACTTGCTGCAGGGATGGGGATGAGTTTGAAAATTGAGTTTGTTCCTCTTCAAAAAAGATAATAGTTTTCTAGTCAAAAGCAGTCACACATCGATAACAATTTACGTTAGCTAAAAAAGCTAGCGTTTTTTATTCTATTATAAAAAGCAAAAATAAAATAATCATATAAATACTAAAGATACATCAATATTAACATCAATTCACTTACCATCATCCTAATCACAAAAATATCCTATATTTTTATTTCAAATACATGTATTTATATCCTGAATAATTTTATAAATTACCTTTCTAGATTTTTTAAGATAGCTGTGATAGGATGAATTAGTAATGATCTTATCATAAAGATCAACATCCATAAAAGACATCCAAAATAAATATATGAAAGGAGAGCATTATGCCTTGTACAACGATCTTAGTTGGAAAAAAAGCCACTCATGATGGTTCTACCATCATTGCTAGAAATGATGATGGTGGTTTTGAAGCCAAAAAAGTTTTATCTCATCCTGCTAGAACTAAAGCATCAACCTATAAAACGGTTATTTCTCATCTAAAAGTAGAATTACCTGAAAATGCTTTACGTTATACAGATTGTCCAAATGTCACCAAAACCAATGGCGTATGGCCAGCTTGTGGTATCAATGAAGCTAATGTAGCCATGACTGCTACTGAAACGATCACTAGTAATCCACGGGTCATTGGTGCAGATCCTTATGTACGCTATCAACCTAAGAAAGGACGTAATACCAAAGAAATACCAGGTGGTATTGGTGAAGAAGATCTAGTAACTTTGGTGCTTCCTTATATCCGCTCTGCAAAAGAAGGTGTTTTACGTACAGCTGAATTATTAGAGAAATATGGTACATATGAAGCTAATGGCATGGCTTTTGCTGATGCTGATGAAATCTGGTGGATGGAAACGATTGGTGGACATCATTGGATCGCAAAACTTGTACCAGATGATCGTGTTGTCATCATGCCAAACCAATTTGGTTTAGATAATTTTGACTTTGATGATGCATATGGCAAACAAGAAGCTAATATGTGCTCAGCTGACCTAAAAGAATTTGTAACAAAATATCACTTAGCCCTAGATACAGATGCAAATTTTAATCCACGTCTAGCATTTGGATCAAATTCTGATTCTGACCATATCTATAACACCCCAAGAGCTTGGTTCATGGGCAGATACTTACAACCACGCAAATATAAATGGGATGGTGATAATGCAGATTTCACCCCTGAAAGCAATGACATTCCTTGGTCATTCGTTTCCGAAAGAAAGATCACGGTTGCTGATGTCCGTTATCTATTAGGATCTTACTACCAAGGAACTCCTTATGATCCATATGATAAACATGCTACAAGTAAAGGTAAGTATCGTACCATCGGTGTCCCTAATAGCGATGTATGCGGCATCATGCAAATCCGTGGCTATCTACCACCTGATATCCAAGGCGTAGAATGGCTATCGATGGGTGGTAGTGGTTTTACCGCCTGCTTCCCCGTATATTCTAATGTTGATGAATTCCCAAAATATATCAGTGGAACAACTGATACCGTCTCTACTGATACGATGTATTGGCATAGCCGCATCATTGCAGCCTTGATAGATGCTCATATGGGCAATGCCTTATTATTTGATGAGCGATATGTCAATGCCGTAATGAATCAAGGTCAACAATTCTTATATGAATATGATGCTAAGATCCAAGCTGGCGCAGATGCAAGTATCTTAAAAGAAGCCAATAACAAGATCATTAACATGGTAAAAACCGAATCAGACAAAGCTCTTGCTCAGATCCTCAAAAATGCTTCTGAACACATGAAGATTCGTTATCATCGTGGAGATAACTAATACCCACTTTCAACAGCAATAGTGCCCACAACAACAGGGCACTTTTATTATGCTTGAACCTACATGCTCTACCCAAATCATGTATTTGGATAAAGCATCATCTTGTTTACTGCATCTAGTATTCAATTATTGATCAATTCGAAAACAATTCTATACCGTACTTTGAAGGATCATGATTATCGATATAAACATTAGCATATAAATCTTCCTTGCGTTGAAATGGTGTCAAAGCAAGATAATTACTAACTGCTTCATGTTCCTTACCATCATACACGAAACTACATATTATTTTACAACTAGTATAACTACCAATCCTGATCCATACAGAAGCATTTATTAGCATTAGTTCAAGAATAGTTGTGCTAAACATTTTTATAACAAAACCAATAATTAATTCAGCGAGTACTATAAATAATACCAGTTTAGCGAATATATATAACACATATTTATATAGTATATGGAATCACTTAAAGAGCTGTACAGAATAGGAAAAGGTCCTTCAAGCAGTCATACTATGGG
>CASGCC010000182.1 GCA_949299585.1 uncultured Bacillota bacterium
ATTTCTAAATTATTTTTAGCAGTATTGATATTTTGATAAATGCTGATGATCTTGGCGTTTTTTTTCAGCATTTCTACGATTTGTGGATCGATCTGTTGTTTACCAGTTACCAACGTTACTTGATAGCGATCTTCAAATCCCCGGATAACTAAATAGCGATACCCTTTGCTAATTGCGGGATTATAATCGCGGCATTGAAAGTGATTTAATACATCCATGACATATTTGCGAATTTCTTCTAATCCTTTTTCATGGACCAAACAATGATTTATATATACTAGATGATTGGAATTTGCCTTGTACATGCCACTGCACAGCTTTTTGTCGATCATTTTCAACGGTAGTTTCAGTTGATTACGATAATATAGTTTTCTGGTAGGTACCGTTGGCTTGACCAATGCTGGATCTAATTTCGCATACTTTATCATAGCTTCTTTTACCATTTGCTGTTTATAAGCTAATTGTTTGCTATAACGATAGTTCATCAAAGCACATGCTTTGCAACGCTCATATATCCGGCATGCCGGCTCACAACGAAAACTACTTGGAACAATGATCTTTACCATCTGTGCCTTGCAATATGATCCATGATCCTCCTGGATCTTTATCTCAACTTCTTCATCAAGCAAGGCGCCATCTACAAAAACGATCTTATCGTCAACATAGCCAATCCCTTCACCGTTAATACCCATTTTTACGATCTTAATTTTTTCCATTTCTTCATCCTTTAATTTAAAAATACTAAATTGCTGTCACTTACAAAACTATCAACGCTATAGATGATAAAAATATCATCATTATCTTCGATATAATCACTTAGATCTTGACGGAAATATCGCAGGTCTACCATCTCAATTTCTTCATATTCACTGATCAAATACGGGATCAAGATATGGGCATATGAATCTTTGATGATAAAAGCTTTCTTCCCATTTTCAACAGATGTAGTAATCTTAACATACGCGTGGTTACCACCCTCATAATAAGTATACTTATCTTTAGCTTTTAATGCTTCATCCATATAGATCGAATCATATTCCTCCCCATCTAGTTCGATCTGCATCTTCACTTCAATTTTATCTAGAGGATCGATACGATATATATCATCACCTTCATACCAGAAAGTGCCTGCTTTTGAACATAAAGTACCTTTAAAATTCTCCGCAACCAGTTCAAAGGTAAATTTATTAGGATCCTTCTTTAAAACCTGCTGACAAATAGCTTCATAGCCAACCAACGCACCTTTTTCATTCCAATGATGATCAGTTTTAAAATATTGTCCGCTTTGTTCAGCTAACATATCTGCTAATTCAATATTATTAGCGGCAATATTTTTATAAGCCTGATCGATAATTGCCAATTGATCATAGTTATAGCTAAATGTTGGCAATAATCCGCTATTAATAGCGGATGCAGTTGGGATCAACATAAAATTAACATTATCATGCTTTCTAGCAAAATTACTCACATAATCAATATTTTTGCTTAACAACGCTTTGTTATACGATAAGCCTTGACTAATTAAATTTTGATCTTTTGCATAATATACTCCATTATTGGCAATGTTTAATGTAAGCTGTTGATAAAAAGACTTTAGCATGATCCATTGATCCCGAAACACAAATTGATCATTGAAATATGTATCAAATTCTTCATCAAAATCATCATCAAACACATTTTCTAAACTAATTTGCGGCAATGCAGCCAAATAACGATTTTCATTTTCCGAAAATTCTTTATCTTTATTAAATACATTAAGAACGGCAAAGCCAAATATAAATATTAAAAATAAGCTGATAGTAACATATTGAATCTTTCTTTTCATAAGCTAAAACCTAAAATATAAAAACGGATTATAGGTGGCATCACAAATAAATGCCACACACAAAAACATCATGATCATGACCCATACCGGGACCAATACTTCTAGATTTCGATTATGGCGCAATGGGTTAAATGATGTATAGATGATCGGCGTGCTCGCCAACAAACAAATCAACAACAAAAATATATTGTTTCGTAAATAATACAAAAACAGATCATTGATCAGTACCGGATGTGCAAACATCATCTGAAAATAATCTACCATGCTCGAAACATCCGTAAAAGCAAATAATACCCAGCCGATCAATATCAAGATCAAAGCATAACAATGGCGGATAAAACAAGGTAATTTTGCTAATAACTGCAAACCAATGATTTTTTCAAAAATCAAGATCAAGCCATAAAATAAGCCCCAAAAGATAAAATTCCAGCTAGCACCATGCCAAAAGCCAGTAAGCATCCAAACGATCAATAAATTTCTGCATGTCTTGAACAAACCTTTTCGGCTACCACCTAAAGGAATATAAACATAATCTCTAAACCATGTGCTAAGCGATATATGCCAGCGACGCCAAAAATCGGTAATGCTGCTAGCGATATATGGATAATTAAAATTTTCTAAGAAATCAAAGCCAAACATCTTGCCCAAACCAATTGCCATATCGCTATAACCGCTGAAATCAAAATAAATCTGAAAAGCATAAGCAATGATACCTAGCCAAGCTAAAGCCACGGACATCTGATCTTGGCTCGTTGAATTGATGGCTTCCCATAATATTCCGGCATTGTTAGCTAATAAGACCTTTTTAGCCAAGCCAGTTACGAAGCGTTTTATTCCTTCATAAAATTGATCGGCACTTTCTAGACGATATTCGAGCTG
>CASGCC010000183.1 GCA_949299585.1 uncultured Bacillota bacterium
CACGCCCAAATATTTTTTATCATCAAATTCAAGTTGTACTGGTTTATCACTTAAAATATCCATGATCGTTTCATAAAGATCGTTTTTCATAGCCAATAAGATTACTTCTGTTTCAGGATCGCCAAAACGAACATTAAATTCGATCGTTTTAACCCCATCTTTAGTTAACATACAACCGCCATATAAAACTCCAACAAATGGACATCCTTCGGCAACCATAGCTTCAGCCATTGGCTCCATGATCTTCTTCATTGCTTCATCGTATGCTGTTTTTGGTAAATGATTTACTGGAGTATATGCTCCCATTCCACCAGTATTTAAACCTTCATCATTATCATAAGCTCGTTTATGGTCTTGAGCTAATTGCATGCCATAAACTTTCTTATCTTTAACAAATGCTAAAAGTGAAAATTCTTCCCCTTCCAGATATTCCTCGATGACAACATTTTTTCCTGCATCTTTGAATAAATTATTACACATCATCTGTTCAAGATCACTTAAGGCTTCATCCATATCTTGAGCAATTACCACACCTTTACCTGCAGCTAAACCATCAGCTTTGATGACAATAGGACATTTTTGCTGTAGTAAATATTCTCTTGCCGCTTCATAATCGGCAAATGAAGCATATTTTGCTGTTGGAATATTATATTTTTTCATCATCTGTTTGGAAAATACTTTCGAGCCTTCCAAACGTGCTGCCGCCTTAGAAGGGCCAAATATATTGATCCCCTTGACGCTAAGTCTATCTACGATACCATCACATAATGGAATTTCTGGTCCAACAAACACTAGATCAATTTTTTGCTGTAGACAAAAATCAATTAATTTATCATACTCATCAACGTTGATGTCAATGATCGTAGCAACATCGCCCATTCCAGGATTTCCTGGAGCTACGAATACCTCATCAACCAAAGCAGATTGGTTAAATTTATAAGCGATCGCGTGTTCACGACCACCGCTTCCTATTACTAATACCTTTGACATATTAGTGTTTAAAATGACGCTTTCCGGTAAATACCATGGCGATGTTATGTTTATTTGCCATATCTATCGAATCTTGATCTTTGATAGATCCTCCTGGCTGAATGATACATCTTATTCCATATTTGCTAGCAAGTTCGACCGTATCATCCATCGGGAAGAAAGCATCAGAAGCTAAAATTGCGCCGTTAGCTTTTTCTTTAGCTTGTTCTAAAGCAATCTTTGCAGCTCCTACCCTATTCATTTGCCCAGCTCCAACGCCTAAGGTTTGACCATCCTTAACGACAACGATAGCATTAGATTTGACGTGTTTAACGATTTTTTGACCGAATAGGCAATCAACGATATCCTGTTTGGTTGGCTTAGCTTCAGTTACAACCTGTAATTCCTCAGCTTTTTCTTGATATGTATCTTCATCTTGGACCAATAAACCCCCTACAACACTAACACATTTACGTTTAGGTTCTTCTCCATCAACATCAAAAGTCATCAAACGAATATTTTTCTTTTTGCTTAATATTTCTAGTGCTTCAGGTTCAAAAGATGGAGCAAGTATTATTTCTAAGAACATCTTAGACATTGCAGTTGCGCAATAAACATCTACTTCTTTATTAAAAGCAACGATGCCTCCAAAGATGCTCACTGGATCAGCTTCATAAGCTTTATCCCAGGCTTTATCGATGTCATCAGCAATGCCTACGCCACATGGATTCATATGTTTTACGGCAACGACACAACAATCATCAGCAAAATCTTTTAAGATCTGCAAGGTTGCATTAGCATCTTGGATATTATTATATGAAAGCTCTTTGCCATGCAATTGCTTTGCCGAAGCTAATGAATAACGGTATTTATGATTATCAACATAGAAATTTGCGTGCTGATGAGGATTTTCACCATAGCGCAGGCTCTGTTTTAGATCATAGGTCATGGTCAAGCTCTTATCATCTTCAACATCATATTTATCGCACAGATATCCAGCAATCATCGCATCATACGCTGCTGTTAAACAGAATACCTTGGCAGCAAGATATTGACGGGTTGATAAGGTCGTATCCCCATGTTCTTTGATTTCAGCTATTACTTTATCATAATCTTCAACATCAGTTACGACCGTAACGAATTTATGATTTTTGGCCGCACTTCTAAGCATGCTTGGCCCACCAATATCGATATTTTCAATTGCTTGAGCTAAAGTACAATCGCTTTTAGCGATCGTTTGTTTGAATGGATATAGATTTACACAAACCAGATCAATATTTTCGATACCATTAGCTTCCATTTGTGCTACATGCTCTGCATTATCTCTAACTCCTAAAAGCCCACCATGAACTTTTGGATGCAAAGTTTTTACCCGACCATCCAACATTTCAGGAAAACCAGTTATTTCATCGATGGCAATGGTTGGAACGCCATTTTCATCCAAAGTCTTTTTAGTGCCGCCTGTTGAAATTATCTGATAATTTAAAGCAACCAACTCTTTGCAAAATTCAACGACTTTTGTCTTATCAGATACGCTTACTATTGCCCTTTTTTTCATCTTATTTCCTGGTATATTGTAATTGACTCATTTAACAGTCATTAAACAATATACTTTATCCTTTCTATCAATCTTTATAACCGTGATTGATAACGGTATCGT
>CASGCC010000184.1 GCA_949299585.1 uncultured Bacillota bacterium
AGAACCTTTCATCAATTTATTTCCTTTAAATATGATATGCATGATCCTTCAGCTAATATTGAGGTTCATAAAAGCGAAAAACAGCTGCCCATATTTTGTTCTTTAAAAGAGATCGAGACCATCATGAATTATTTTGACGAAAGTCCAAAAGGCATATTAGATCATTCACTGTTAGAAATAATTTACGGCTGTGGTCTTAGAGTAAGCGAAGTATGTGATCTAACATTATCTCAGGTAGATCTTGATACCAAGATCTTAAGGATATTAGGAAAAGGGCAAAAAGAAAGAATTGTTCCTATTCCTGAAGTAACAAATGAAATATTAAAAAAATATTTGTTTATCATTCGTCCGATCTTTTCAAAAAACAAAGTTAATTATTTTTTTATAAATCCGAAAGGAAATCATATTCGTAGTGAATATATCGAGTCTATGTTAAAATATGTATGTGAGCAAGTTAATATAACCAAAAAGATAACTCCTCACAAACTAAGGCATACATATGCAACCCATCTTTTAGAAAATGGCTGCGATCTTAGAAGCATTCAAGAGCTTTTAGGACATGCGGACATTTCCACGACACAAATCTACACTCATGTAGAAAAAAAGCGGTTATTTGAAAATTACAGCCGTTTTCACCCAAAAGAAATGGAAGGAAAAAAGAAATGAAATTTAAAAGAGTATTTACCATCGTTATCGATTCGGTTGGCGCAGGCAGTGCTTTTGATTCTTATAAATATGATGATGATAAAGCTGATACGTTAGGAAATATGGCTATTGCAACCAATGGTTTAGATCTTAAAAACTTACAAAAACTAGGTTTAGGTAATCTGCATCAGATCAAAGGAGTTGAAAAGGTCGATGATCCATTAGGTTATTATACTAAGATGCAAGAAATTTCCTTAGGTAAAGATACAATGACCGGACATTGGGAGATGATGGGATTATATATCGATGAACCTTTCATAACTTTTACTGAAACGGGTTTTCCAGAAGAACTGATCAAAGAATTAGAAACAAGAACTGGATACAAGGTAATCGGTAATAAAGCAGCTAGTGGCACTGAAATCCTTGATGAATTAGGTGAAAGACATATGCAAACCAAAGAGATCATCGTTTATACCAGTGCTGACAGTGTACTACAGATTGCTGCTCATGAAGAAATTTTTGGTCTTGATGAATTATATCGCTGCTGTGAGATTGCCAGAGAAATAACGATGAAACCTGAATGGAAAGTAGGCAGGATCATTGCTAGACCATTTATTGGCGATAAAAAAGGTGCTTTTATACGTACTGCTAATCGCCATGATCTTGCGCTGAAACCATTTGGTTATACGGTTCTAAATAGCTTGAAAGATCATGGATATGATGTCATAAGCGTAGGCAAGATCAATGATATCTTTGTTGGCGAAGGAATCACTAAAGCATATAAATCCAATTCTAGCGTACATGGCATGGAACAGACCATCGAGATCGCTGATCAAGATTTTACTGGCTTATGCTTTGTCAATCTTGTAGATTTTGATGCCAAGTGGGGCCATCGTCGTAACCCGCAAGGATATAAGGCTGAATTAGAAAAATTTGATGAGTTATTAGGCTCATTATTAACAAAACTTCATCAAGATGATCTTGTGTGTGTATGTGCTGATCATGGAAATGATCCTACCTGGAAAGGCAGTGATCATACGCGGGAGCTTGTACCATTGATCATGTATAGCCCACAATTTGTGGGTGGTGGTTTATTACCTACTTGCGATTCATTTGCTTGCTTAGGACAAACCATAGCTGAAAACTTTAAAGTTCCAGCAACCGATTATGGCTATTCGTTATTAGCCAATTTAAAATAAAAAAGAGGAATTTATGAAAAAAATATTTATCTTAGCATTATCACTGTTATTATTGGCAGGTTGCTCTACCAATGATAAAAAACCAACAACAACTCAAACACCAACAACAACTCCAGAAACTACAACACCAGCAACGGATGATGCTGTTATTGATCGTAATACCACGGAAGATGGTATCGTCATAGTTAATGGTGATAAAGTTGATGAACAACTAGAATTTATTGCTAAAGAATTGTATGCAGCATTACCAGAAAAAATGGATTATGTATTTTATATCTTAGATGATGCTTCATTTGAAAGCTATACCTTTGTGCCATACCAAGAAGGCATTGAAGGAGTAAGTGCTGATCCAATGATCACATCAATACCACATTCGTTAGTGCTATTGAAAATAACGGATAAAGATATCGATGGTAAAGAACTTGCTAAACAAATTGAGGAAAATGCTGATCTTAATAAATGGATATGTGTTAGCGCAGATGCTAAAAAAGCCATATATAAAGATGGTTATATCATGTTTGTAATGAGCGATAAAGATACTGTTGATACTTTTGTAAAGACATTTGAAAGCATGGATCTAAAATAAAAAGACCTTTATGGTCTTTTTTTGCTGTTTTAAGCCATTTTAAAGATTTTTTATTCTTAGATATATATTTTATAATAAACGAAAATAACATCGCTTTTAAAGCTTCAAAAG
>CASGCC010000185.1 GCA_949299585.1 uncultured Bacillota bacterium
CAACAAATGCCCAAGAAACAATTTCAGCCAAGCGTGCAACATCATTAGAAACCCTAGCAACGATCCAACCGGAAGGTGTAACATCATAATAAGCAAATGATAGATTCTGTAATTTTTCAAAACATATCTTTCGAATATCATAGCTAAAGCTCATTTCGATCTTTCCCGCCATATAGAAAAACATATAACAGGCAAAACAAACAAAAATGATGTTCAGACTAATCAAAATAACAAAATATGGCAAATAATCTAAAGACACTTTCCCGCTAGCAAAGCTATCGATCGCAAATTTATAGAAAATAGGAAAAACTGCTTCTCCTACTGCATTCATCACTAGAAATATGCTAGTAATTAAAAATATCTTGGAATTTTTCATTAGTCCAAATATTTTTTTCCATAAAGCAATATTTAATGAAGAAGTATTATATTCCTTCTCTTGATAACCTGACATCTGCTTCACCTCCTACCATCTTATTTTGTAAGGCATAAACTTTGGCATATAGGCCATTGGCCTTTATCAGTTCATCATGCGTACCCATTTCACATATTGTACCTTTATCTAGCATGATGATCATGTCTGCATTCGCAGCACTGTTTACTCTTTGACAAATGATGATCTTCGTCAAATCTCGCAAGGTTTTTAATTTATTTTGAATATCTTTATCGGTTTTTGTATCAACGGCACTTAAGCTATCATCAAAGATCACGATCTTAAACTTTCGTGCCAAGGTCCTAGCAATGGCTAAGCGCTGCTTTTGACCTCCTGATAAAGTTACGCCTTTTTCGCCTACTAACGTTTGATAACCATCTTTAAAATTAAGGATGACATCATGTACACAAGCCAGCTTACAGCTTTCATATACATCATTTTCCGTAATATCATCTGTCTTGATGTTTTCATATATCGTTTTAGAATACAAATAAGGTTCTTGTAAGACGATACCTATCTGTTTGCGAAGATTTAAACGATTGATATTTGTGATATCGATCCCGTCGATCATTATCCTTCCACTAGTACAATCATATAATCTAGTTAACAAATGAACCAAAGAAGATTTTCCAGAACCTGTTGTTCCCATGATAGCGATGGTCGATCCTTGCTTTATCTTGAAATTGATATCATGTAAAACCTCAATTCCATTGCCATAGTCAAAACTTACATTCTCAAACAAGATTTCGTCTTTGATTTCATGATCGATACCTGATTCTTGATCTTCGATCATCACATCCATGATACCCTTTAAACGTTTTGATGATACGCTAACCTTACCTATATCAGCAATGATCCTTCCTAATTGTCTGATCGGATATAAGATATTAGTTTCATATGTTATAAACACTAAAAGATCGCCAATGGTAATGTCTTTGTTTAATACCGCAAAAATACCAAAGATCACAACTAATACGATCTGTGAATAAACCAAAAAATCACTAACGCTATAATATAATCCTAAAAGTTTGATCATATCAAAAGTAATATTGCGATATTCTTGATTATATTTATCAAATTGTGCGATCTCATATCTTTCATTATTGAAAGCTTTTACAACACGTACACCGTTAATAGCTTCCTGTAATTTAGAAACTAAACGTCCATCAGCATTATCGCTAGCCAAAAACCGCTTTTGCATCTTCGAAAAAAAGACGATGGCAAAAATAAAAATGATAGGTATTGTGATAAAAGCCAATAACGCCAGTTTCCAATTTAGATAAAATAAATAAGCCATCGCCAGACCTGCGATCATGATGCAATAAACCATTTCTGACAACTGATTGCTAAAGATCCTGCCGATCATATCTACATCATTGGTACATTTTTGAATCAATTCACCACTGTCGCTTTTTACAAAAAAGTCATAAGGCAAAAGCTGAATGTGATGATAAAGATCATTACGAATATCACATACCACATGTTCCCCCAACTGAGCATTATTCTTGCCGCGTAGATAGTAAAATAATGCGAGCATTAAATTTACCGTAATAACCAATAATGCCCCAGATATCAAGTTTTTGTTTTGGCTTGCAATATCCAATAAACTTGATCCCTCAGTGATATTTGCCAAGACATCATCAACAATAAAACTAAAAATAATCGGTGTAAGCAAAGTAAAGATGGCTACGAGGATAGTTAAGATCACCATCACGATGATCTTCAAACTATAGCGTTTGATATATTTTTTTAAAAATTCCATATTATGAATCCCCCATAAAAAAAACAGCACCAATAATCAGTGCTGTTTACTTTCTTTATACTCTGTTAATGCGCGAGCAATTTGATCTGGGCAAGATGTCGGACGCGGTCCACATGTTATGCCCTTAAAAGCACTAATTACTTCATCAATATGCTTGCCTCTAACGATGCTTGAAATTCCTTTTAAATTACCATTGCAGCCGCCTGTAACTACTAGGCTTTCGATCACATCATGATCATCAATAACAAATTCCATCAACTTAGAGCAAGTACCATTTGTTTTGTATACATAATTATTACTCATCATTTGCACCTCCTCTAAACA
>CASGCC010000186.1 GCA_949299585.1 uncultured Bacillota bacterium
TTCTCCTTCGATTGATACTTTTAGTTCTCCAATAGAATTTTCTTTTAATTCCCAATTTGACATTTGCTTTATTCTCCTTTTTTACATGCTATATTATTATAACAAATCTTATAAATAATTCAAAACATTTACATTATATTAGGCAGAATTTTAACATTCTGCAAGTTATTTTTTTCGACAATATCATGATATATGTCTAAATCATCCATCAAAACGCAAACATGATGGATGATTGTTAAAGCTAATATCATGCTTTCTTCATTTTCAAAGCTCAAAGGCAGAGCTTTAAAAAAAACTTCAATCAATAGCTGCTGAGCCATTTTTTGCAAGCTAGGATAGCTCATCAACAAGTTATTTAAGATATCAGCAGCAATCTGATAGCTTTCAGCTTGTGATGGTCTAACCAAAGCTGATGGAATGAAATCATAACATAGTCCATCTTTATATACGGTCAAAGGCTCATTTATCTGTTGTTCGATCATGATATCTATCAATAATCCATTGATGCTATCATCCTCGCTTCTTTTCAAAAAGTCATCGATCATATCCAAATAATTTCGAACATTTAATTTGCTTAATTGATCGATTGCGATCAAAGACTGCTTTTTGCTGCCATTAAGATATTCTTCAAGCAAATTAAGGTCAAAATGATGATTATCAGGCATTTCTTGCTGACAGATCAACTTAAGCTTGTGTAATTCATTCTCAAATTGCAAAGGAACATAGGGCATACTTAGCTCTTGATCGATCAATTCATTTGCCTTAGCAAAAGAATTCTCTGCTAATAATGCTTGGATAGTTTCTAATATTTCATCATAATATCCCATGATCATAACCTCGAATATAAAAAAACCATCATCATACGACAATGGAAAATTACAAATGGCGTCCACGAAGGGATTCGAACCCCTGACCGTACGCTTAGAAGGCGTATGCTCTATCCAACTGAGCTACGTGGACAACGCTTAATTATATTAACAAAAAAATATAATTTTGGCAAGCTATTTTTAAAACAACTGATAATTAACTCTTTGGCAGATCAAAGAATCATCTTCAATATCAACCAAAGCATAACAACCCGGGGTAAAATCACGACAACGAATGATACAGCCAGGATTGATCATCCTTACGCCCTCAACTATCTCATCATGAAAGACATGAGTATGACCATAAAAACACACATTACATCTCTTGCTTTTTGCAAAATTTGCTAAGATCCCAAGATCTCTATAAACGATCTGGCGATGACCGTGAATGATCAACGCACGAAACTTTTCGTTAAGGTCCAAGATTATATGTTCAGGATAATCAAAGATATTATCATTATTTCCTTTTACAGCATTATAATTATTCAAATATACCGGAGGAAGCTCACTATCCCCACAATGAACATAATACACGGCATCTGGATATCGCTTTAATAAAAGATCTATCGGTTCCCTATAGCCATGACTATCGCTAACAACTACTATTCGCATACAAATCTCTACTTTCTACTTTATTATACAACAAAACCTGGGATATGTTATAATATTACTGGTGATCTACATGAACTTTCAAAATATCGCATGGTTATTATTTTTTAGCGTCTTAATTATCTTAGGAATGTTTTTCATAAGACTTTTGCTATCATTGAATCGGCTTTTGATCAGCATCAATGATAAGACAAATTCTATCACAATTATCAATAATAAAAAAGAACATATCCAGCATACATATCAGCTTCTTGATAACAGCTATCAAAAAACCAAAAAGAAAATTTATCAGTTCGTTCCATTATTGGTATTTTATATGTTATATAAGCGGCATTATAAACATTCAAATGAAATCGGCATTCGTCGAATAAAAGATGCAGTTGCAGAAACTACCAAAGACTCTATCCGCATCAATTTGATCAAATTATAAAAAGCTTCAGATTAACTGAAGCTTTTTCATTTACCTAATGCTTGCTTTAACGTCAAACCATTATCATGGATGTAAGTCGCTAATGTAACCCCAACATAGCGAAAATGATATAGCTTGGCACTTTTATGTGTATCATTAAAGCTTTGATCGGTATATGTTTGAATAAATCCATATTTATAAGCATTATCAACAAGCCATTGATATTGTGCGGTCTTACTGAAATTCGATGCATCCAAGCCATGTAAGCTAAGATCAACTGCTAACCCTAGCTGATGTTCATCATGACCTGGATAATTCAATATGCCGCTGACATCTGGATTATTTTTTTGCATTTCATCATATATTGCTTTTTGTTTATCATAGCTTACATAACCGCGTTGAATCTCAATGCCCCCACATTTGGTATCTTGATATTCTTCACTATCTGTAATTGCCAAACACATTGGGTATAGAGCTTGAGCGCAAGATGCTTCTAACTGCACGCTATCATCCGCAGCTATGATTTCTTCATCGATGGCTTGCAAATTGCTAGGGACCCGGATGCCTACGGTATAAGTATCGTCTAGATAAGCATCA
>CASGCC010000187.1 GCA_949299585.1 uncultured Bacillota bacterium
CCTTGATCCTAGCCATTAGCTCTTTTGGGGAAAATGGTTTGACGACATAATCATCTACGCCAAGTTCAAAACCAAAAAGCTTGTCATATTCTTCCTGTCGGGCACTAAGCATTAATACCGGTACATTTTTGATAGCTTTGATTTGCTTACAGGCACTAAAGCCATCTAATCTTGGCATCATGACATCCAAAATGATACAATCATAATCATTTTGACGAACCATTTCCAACGCTTCCATACCATCGCTAGCTTCATCGATCTCATAGCCATTCAAAACACTATATTCCTTTACGACCTCTCTGATCTTCAGCTCATCGTCGACGATCAATAATCTTGTCATATTACCTCCTCATTAAATAATTCTATTTTATCAACTAAACATGATTCTTCGCTATCTTTTTTTCCACAGAAAAACAAATAATTACCTGCAGTTAGATAATTCATTGCTTTGGCATAAAGATTAGGCATGATTACCAGATCCAAAGAACTTGTTTCATCACTAATAGCTACAAATGCCATCAATTTTCCCGTTTTGGTACGATGCTGCTTAACCTTCGTAATTTGTGCAAAACCTTTTTTTATGTAGCTTACTTCTTTTAATTTGCTCAATGGATAAACATTTATCTGATATTTATTTTTTATCTCCACGATCGGATGTGTGCCTAGATTCAAGCCTAATGCTTCCTTTTCTCTACGGGCAACATCGATCCTATCATCTTTTATCCTTTGCATCATTGGGGCAGATATCAGATCTAGATCGATCACGATATGTCCTTGTACTTCAACCTTTATTAGATCGCTATAACTTAACGCATCTAAAAGCGCGTTTCGCATGCTCGTACGATTAATGCCAAGATCATCTAAGGCACCACCATCGATCAATGCTTCATATTGCTTAGCATTAAATTTATATAATGACATTCGAGCAATAAAATCATAAAAATCCTTGAACTTTCCCTTCTTTAATTCTAGTGCGATATTATCAGCAACCATCATGGAAATTCCTTTGATAGCTGACAGCGGAAAACGGATCATTCCATTTTCAATAATGAAATCATTACTAGGATGCATGATGCTTGGATATAACAAACCGATCTGTTTTTTACGGCACTCATCGACATATTCAGCTGTCTTACGCTGGTTACCGATCGTTCCATTTAACAAGCTTACATAAAAAGCTAGCGGATGATTAGCTTTTAGATAAGCCATCTGGTAGGCTAAAAGCCCATATGCAATACTATGAGCCTTATTAAAACCATAACCTGCAAATTTTTTAATCAATTCATAAACTTCTTTAGCCAGGGCGCTATCATAACCATTTTGGATACAACCATCAATAAAATCCTTTTCCATTTCTGCAAGCAGTGATGCTTGCTTTTTAGCCATGGCTTTACGTAAGATGTCTGCTTTCCCTAAGGAAAAATTCGCCATTACCTGTGCTACTTGCAATACCGATAGGTAAGATCTTGCTAAAAAGCTCCATCTTTTCCCCCGGTCCACACCGTACATGAAAGTTTCCAATTCATACGGCGTTCCATCAATTTGCTAAATGATCTTCTTTTATAGATAATTTAGCAAATTGACTAAGGGCTGTTCCTCCATCTTCATTACAAAGACTTCTTTGGTCGTGCCCTTGCTCTCATTGTGATGCATGATCTTTCAATTATCCCCGATCATTACGCTGCTTCATCTACCATCAATTCTTTGCAACGTTCACAACTTTCAGCGTTCCATATCTTCTATCTGTGCATCTTCACTTAGATCCTTTCTTTGGCCCCTGTCAACTAGAACATGCCTTTAACATGCTAAGGTATTTCAATAAATCAAACCTTACTTTACCTCATTGACAATCTTGATCTTTCGATCACCCAAAAACTTAGGAGCCGTACCTTCAAAAGTTTGTCAGTATCTATTTGATACATTCTGATCATATGAATTTTATAGACGCGACGCAATATCGTTTTGCCATATCCATAATGGACTTAGGTTAACGTCTTTGCTGTCTTACCCAACTTCACACCCAGATCCATGGTAAATGATCTAAGCATGTGGGGACTCTTAGCGAGATGATTTTCGGACGTTGCTCCGTCATTCTCATCTTCGAAAATATAGTTTTCTAACAAATCTTCCCATCAGTTTGATTTTCAGATTAACGCTTCGTACTGATTTGTTCTTGGTATATCATGATCCCATAAGTATCCTTCAAAATGTTTTCTACTTCTTTGCAAGGATATTTGATCTGATAAGGATCATTTTTATTTTTTAAGAAGATATCGATGTTTTCCATTGGCCCTGGTCTAAATAACGCTATGGTCAATGCGATATCTTCAAAATTGGTTGGTTGGATCTTTCTGATTAAATTTCGCATGCCATCAGATTCTAATTGAAAGATCCCTATCGTATCCGTTTGCCTGATTAATTTATATGTTTTTGCATCATCCAATGGTA
>CASGCC010000188.1 GCA_949299585.1 uncultured Bacillota bacterium
ATTATGGACTTGATGATGAACAGATCAAGATGATCTTTAATTTGATCATGGAGGAAAAATGATGCTGGAAGTTAATGATTTACAAAAAAATTATAAAAATTTTAATTTAAATTGTTCGCTAAAAGTAAAAGCTGGACATATAACAGGACTGATTGGAAAAAACGGGGCAGGAAAAAGCACGACTTTCAAAGCAATATTAGATTTGATCAATATTGATGGCGGAGCGATTACATTATTTGAGCAGGAAGGTAAACATTTAGATCCTAAACAAAAGCAACAGCTAGGAGTAGTTCTTGCAGATTCAGGATTTAGCGGATATCTATGCGTGAAAGATGTGATGGCAGTTTTAGAAAAAGCTTATGCTAATTTTGATAAACAGCAATTCATCGGGTATTGTCAAGATTTTGAACTGCCGCTAAATAAAAAGATCAAAGATTTTTCAACCGGAATGAAGGTTAAGCTCAAGGTAATTGTAGCATTGACACATCAGGCACGCTTGTTGATCCTTGATGAACCTACAGCAGGCTTGGATGTCATAGCTCGTGATGAGATTCTAGATCTATTAAGAGGTTTCATGGAACAAGATGAAGAGCGAGCTATATTGATAAGTTCACATATTGCTAGCGATCTAGAGAACTTATGTGATGATCTATATATGATCGATGAGGGAAAGATCATCTTTCATGAAGATACTGATGTTTTGCTAAGCGACTATGCTTTGTTAAAGGTTAATGATATCCAATATGATATGATCGATAAAAAATATATCTTAAAGCATAAGAAGGAGACCTATGGATATGCTTGCTTAACGAAGGAAAAGCAATTTTATATAGAAAACTACCATGATATCGTTGCTGAAAAAGCTAATATCGATACGGTTATCATGATGATGGTAAAGGGTGAATAAGATGAAGGGATTAATCGTAAAGGATATAAAGTTAATGATGATGCAAAAAAAGTATTTGTTGATGCTTTTTGTGATCGCCTTCTTATTGTCGCTAAGTTTTGATCGTTATTTTATGCTGACATATTTTGCTTTCATGGTATCGTTATTTATCTTAAGCACGATAAGCTATGATGAATTTGATAATGGGTATGCTTTTTTATTTACCCTGCCGCTAACTAGAGAAGTTTATGTAATTGAAAAATATCTATTTAGCTTTATTATTTCGGTGCTTGCAATACTTTTTTCTTTAGTGGTTTGTGTGGTACAAGATGTAATGGATCTTGGTGTGATAACGCAAGATCCGCTGATCATTGCGATGGGCTTCATTCCGGTGCTATTTTTGATCAACAGTATCAGTATCCCGGTGCAATTAAAGTTTGGAGCGGAAAAAGGCAGACTTGCTAATATTGGGGTATTAGGTGGTATTGCTTTGATCGTTATTGGTGGCATAAAGCTATGCGAAGCTTTGAATATCAATGTTGATAGCTTGATCATGGCACTTAGTCAATTACCTGCAGCGATCATCATTATATGTGCGTTGGTTATGACGACGTGCATCGTAGCTGTTTCGCTAAAAGTTAGCATGATCATCATGAAGCATAAAGAATTTTAAGATCTGTGGTTTGACAGATCTTTTCTTTAGGAAAAAATAAGAAAATTGTTAGAAATAATGTATTATTTTTTAAATCAGGACATTATATAATCTTTGATAGAAACTATTGTGCTCTTTTGAAGGACGATAGGATAATGATACAATATTTATATATTTGACGTTAGGAAATCAAAGCATGCAAAATTTTATCAAGAAATATCGAAAAACAATTATTTCAATTTTATTGCAGATCATCATCTTGGGCATCATTTGTGCCTTGCTTTATCAGCCGATGATGCAGATCTTGCATGATCCGCAAAAATTAAAAACTGAACTGCAAGCCTATGGCCTAGGCGGTGCCATGATAATGATCTTGATCGTTGCTGCTCAGGTCGTATTTGCTTTTTTGCCAGGCGAGATCGTTGAGGTCTTATCAGGATTTATTTATGGTAGCATTGGCGGTATGATCGTATGCATGTTAGGCATGAGCTTAGGAACTGCTATCATATTTGGCTTAACCAGGTTATTGGGACATAGCTATTTATATCGGATGATCGATAAGGAACATTTGCAAGAGGTTAGCTTTCTAAAAGATCATCAGCGGTTAGAGACGATATTATTTATCATTTTCTTCATTCCAGGTACACCCAAAGATCTTATTACTTATTTTGCGCCACTTTTGAAGATAAGCTTAGGAAAATTTTTGGTGATAACGATGATTGCTCGAATTCCTTCGATCATAACCTCAACGATCAGTGGAAATGCCTTAGGGCAAAAAGATTATATGTTGTCGCTAATGGTATTTGCTTTTACGGGCATCATTTCGCTGTTGGGGATATATTATTATCATAA
>CASGCC010000189.1 GCA_949299585.1 uncultured Bacillota bacterium
ACTGGCTGGAGCGGCTGGAAATTTCCTTTGAAATTTCCTCCGAGTGCCCGGGCTTTAACGAGGATTATCCCTCAGATATCCATTTTTCCATAAACGGCATCCCTCTGGGCGTATGGATCAGCCCCGGGGACTATGGAGCCAGACGGGGCTATGTTTCTCCCTCCTGGTGGCCTTCCTCCTTAAACCAGTACGGCCTTTTGAAAAACCTGATCATTAGCAGAGAAGGCACCTTTATGGACGGCGGCCAGAAGCTGTCGGGCGTCACCACAGAGAATCTGCACATCGACTACAACAGCCTGATTACCCTTCGCATTGAGGTTCCCAGAGACACCTTAAACTGCGGCGGCTGCACCCTTTTCGGAGAACAGTTTGGAGACTACAATCAGGCCATCCGCATAAAGGCCTTCTACACCTGATTTTCCCACTGTGTCATTATGCGGCGGCGCCAGCCGGCTCGAATTTCCTCTGCAGCTTCCTGCTCACATGGAAGTAGGCCGGAATTAAAAAGGCGTCCGCCATAATCCATGCAATAGGGCTTCCCAGGCATACCCCGGTAAAGCCCAGCACAGGAACCAAAAGAAAGCCTGCCGCCGCTCTGGCAATCATCTCAAAAACTCCCGCCAGAATGGCAAATTTGGGAAATCCCATGCCCTGTATCAAAAACCGGATGATATTCACCAGCGCCAGCGGAAAATAAAACAGCGTGTTCAAAAGAAGAAACAGCCTGACATCGGCAATGATGGCGGTTTCCGAACCATCCATAAATAAAACTGCAAGCGGAGGAGAGCTATCTCGTTTGATGTTAGGCTTAAAAGTCATCTTTGCAAAGCTTACCAACGTTGAAACGATCATTTTTGATGAAATAGATACTGGGGTAAGCGGACAGGTAGCAGCTGCTATTGCTCAAAAAATGAAATTTTTAAGCAAAACCATTCAAGTTTTTGCCATAACTCATCTGCCAATAGTCGCAAGCTATGCTAATCATCAATATAAGGTTATCAAAACGACCAAAGATGACACGACCGTTACTAGTGTCATATCTTTGAACAAGAACCAAAGGATCAATGAATTAGCTTTGATGGCTAATGGCAAGATAGACGATGCTGGATTGTCTGCCGCCCAAGCATTGCTAGAAAGCAATCAATCATGGGAAGGGTAATATTTCATATCGATCTTAATGCTTTTTTTGCTAATGCTGAGATCTTATTAAATCCAGCTCTTGCAAATAAGCCATTAGCTGTTGCTGGTTCGACGCGTCGCAGCGTAGTTAGTACTTGCTCATATGAAGCTAGGGCTTTTGGCATACATAGTGCCATGAGCATTCAAGAGGCGAAAAAACGTTGTAAAGATCTTATCATCGTTCATGGCAATTATGAATATTATGAAGAATTATCGCATAAGTTCATTTCATATATCAAACAACATTCAAATATCGTTGAACAGGTATCGATAGATGAATGCTATGCAGATATGAGCGATGCTATTAAAAGATATAAGTATCCTTTGGATCTAGCTTGGCGTATTCAAAAAGAATTGCTGCAGTTATACGGGCTGAAATGCTCGATCGGTGTAGCGCCAAATAAATTTCTAGCTAAAATGGCATCTGATATGAAAAAGCCTATGGGCATTACCGTGTTGCGGATATCAGAGGTTCCTACCAAATTATGGCCTTTAGATATCAAAGAGATGCGTGGGATCGGACAAAAAACCTTGCCTTATGTCAAAGCATTAGGTATCAATACCATTGGTGATCTAGCCAATTATCCAGATATCAATCAATTGCGTTTGATCTTTGGCAAAAATACCGAATTACTTTTAGCTAAAGCTCATGGAAAAGATAATGAAGAACTAATCAGCAATGCGATAGCAAAATCTATGGGACAATCTGTTACGCTTTTAGAAGATATCAGTGATTATCAAGAGATAAAAGGTGTTTTTACATCTTTGACCCGTAGTTTATCTACAAAGCTGCATGATGCCAAAATGGCTGGTAATATCATATCTATTACCGTAAAATATTATGACTTTAAATCAATAGTACGATCTAAGAAAATAGATCGGTATATTTATCGCCAAAGTGATCTTTTTGAATATGCCATGGAATTATTTGACGGCGTGTATAATGATATTCCTATAAGATTATTAGGGGTAAGCATACAAGATATCAAAGATATCGACAATCTTAATTTACAGCTTAATATCTTTGATGAAAATGATTATCATGATGATGTCAAAACCGTAATCAAGCAATTAAATGAACAGCTTGAATTAGGCGGAAAATTATTCTTAGCAAAAGATATAGCAAAGGAAAAATTTAA
>CASGCC010000190.1 GCA_949299585.1 uncultured Bacillota bacterium
TGGCTCCTTCATCCAGAATGTCGGCGGCTTCTCCAGCGGAGATGAGCCAGATGGCAGTGCGAAATTTATCGTCAATGTTTTGCAAAATGCCAAGATCAAAAACGCCATCGAAGATCTTCGTAAACGGGATGGTTTGATCCTTGGTATATGCAATGGCTTCCAGGCTTTGATAAAATCAGGACTATTGCCTTATGGTCAGATAAAATCATTGGATAAAGATGATTGTACCTTATATCGTAATGATATAAATCGGCATATTAGTTGCATCGCCAATACGCGCTGCACTTCTAACAATTCACCATGGTTAGCTAGTAATGATGTTGGTACGGTATATCAAATTCCTGTTTCTCATGGCGAGGGAAAATTTATCGTTGATCAAGATAAACTGCAACAATTGATCAAGAATGGCCAAATTGCCTTCCAATATTGTGATGTCGATGGAAATGTTAATGATCTTGCGCAGAATAATATCAATGGCAGTACCTATGCTATTGAAGGCATCGTATCTGAAGATGGTCATGTGCTTGGAAAGATGGGGCATTCTGAACGATATGTTGAAGGTACTTTTAAAAATATTTATGGTAATAAAAAACAAAACATTTTCAAAAATGGTGTAAATTACTTTCGAAAGGGGAAATGATGATGTCGAATAATTATAAAGCTGCCGGTGTAGATCTAGAAGCCGGATATGAAGTGGTTTCAAGGATCAAGAAGCATGTTAAAAGAACCGATCGCCCAGGAGTAATGGGATCGATCGGATCTTTTGGCGGACTATTTGATCTAGCTAGCTTGAATTATAAAAATCCGGTATTAGTAAGCGGGACGGATGGCGTTGGGACCAAATTAAAAATAGCCATGATGATGAATAAACATGATACCATCGGTATAGACGTTGTGGCGATGTGCGTCAATGATGTGCTAGCACAAGGCGCAAAACCTTTATTCTTTTTAGACTACGTTGCAGTAGGAAAGAATCATCCCGAAGTAATAGAAGATATCGTTAAAGGCGTGGCAGATGGTTGTGTGATGGCAAATTGTGCTTTAATTGGTGGAGAAACTGCAGAAATGCCTGATATGTACGATGAAGATGAATATGATGTTGCGGGATTTACTGTTGGTGCCGTAGAAAAAGATCAGATCATCGAACCATCTAGGGTAAAAGAGAATGATGTTGTGATCGGTCTGGCTAGCAGTGGAGTTCATTCTAATGGCTTTTCTTTGGTGCGAAAGATCATCATGAAGGATAATAACATTGATCTAAATACTTATTTTGATGAATTACAAGGAAGTATTGGTGCAGCTTTGTTGACGCCTACCAAGATCTATGTACGTAGCGTCAGTGAGTTAATTGATAAAATCAATGTTCATGGCATTGCCCATATTACTGGCGGAGGTTTTTATGAAAACATGCCGCGGTGCTTACAAGAAGGGCAAGGCATTACTATTGATAAGAATAGTTTTGAAGTATTACCAATTTTTAAAGTACTACAAAAATTAAGCAATATGGACGAAAAAGAAATGTACAATGTATTTAATATGGGAATTGGCATGATCGTTATCGTTGATCCACAAGATGCCAAAAAAGCATTAGAAATTTTACAAAGCCAAGGTGAAAAAGCTAATATCATTGGTAAAGTAACAAATAAGGCAGGAATCGAGATCATATGATAAAAATTGCTGTATTTGCTAGCGGAACCGGAACTAATTTTGATGCGATACTAGAAAATATCAATGCAGGAAAATTATCTGCAAAGCTTGCATTGATGGTATGTGATAAGCCTATGGCATTAGTAGTAGAAAAAGCCAAAAAAGCTAATATCCCATCCTTTGTGTTTGATCCTAAAGATTATCCTAGTAAAGCTGCCTATGATCAAGCTATCTTAGAACAGTGTCATCAACATGAAGTAGATCTTATCATATTAGCTGGATACATGCGTATCGTATCATCAGTGTTGTTGCAAGCATATCCCCATAGGATCATAAATATCCATCCTTCGTTGCTGCCAGCTTTTAAAGGAAAAGATGCGATCAAACAGGCCTATGATTATGGGGTCAAAGTGATGGGCGTTAGCGTTCATTATGTTAATGAAGATTTAGATGGCGGAGATATCATTGCCCAAAAAGCATTTAATTGTGAAGGCATGAATTTAGATGAGGCAGAAAAAAATATTCATGCTATTGAGCATCAATTATATCCCCAAACCATACAAAAAATAATAGAGGAGCTAACTATATAAAATACAAGTATTTTTTATGAAAAAGTTTGAAAATGTAAATACTTAAAATTTTTAGTTAGTTGTATAATTGATCTTTGAAAA
>CASGCC010000191.1 GCA_949299585.1 uncultured Bacillota bacterium
AATGTTGGATTTACCCATTACCTCATTCGGATCATCATCAACAGGAGGACTCTCTTCAACCTTTTGAGGCGTTACTGTTTGGATTGGTTTAGGCTTTTCCGTAAGCAAATCCTTACCGTATATTTTCAATCTTATATTGAAAAAGCTTGCAAACGTGTTGTTCCAAAGATGATCGATATCATCGTTACGCCGTTAGTTACCGTTATGGTTTCAGCAGTTGTAGGTTGGATGTTGTTAGCACCTATTGGTAACTGGATCGGTACATTCGTTGCAGAAGGTATCTTGTGGTTATATACGACTTTAGGACCTGTTGGTGGTGCAATCTGTGCTGGTTTATATCCATTTATGCTAATGACAGGTATGCAGGTTGCAATGTCTCCTATTACGGTTCAAAACTTGGCAACTTTGGGTTATGACTTTATTTATCCTTGTACTGCATGTGCTAATGCGGCAATGGCTGTATGTGCTTTATATATTTTCTTTAAAGCTAAGAAAGAAGAAACCAAATCTCTTGGTTTATCAACAGGTATCACAGCTTTGATCGGTGTTACCGAACCAGTAATGTTTGGCTTGATCATGAAATATAAGAAAGCATTATATGCTACGATCATTGGCGGTGCTGCAGGTGGTATCATCATGGGCATGTTCACCGTTCAATATCTATCGTTTGGCTTTGTTCCATTTGGTACCATCGTATTAGCAATGACCGAAACATTCCCTTGGTATATGCTAGGTGTGGCAATTTCGATGGTTGTTACTTGGATAGCAATGATGGTTTTAAAATTTGATGAGGATTAATTAATGAAAGAATTTTGCAAGGATTTTTTATGGGGAGGAGCTACTTCGGCCAATCAGGTCGAAGGAGCTTACCTTGAAGATGGTAAAGGGTTGAGCGTATCAGATATCGTTACAGTTGGCTCGCATACGCAGCCACGCATCATTTCTTTGGAACAAGATGAACAATACTATTATCCTTCCCGAGAAGCTGTTGATTTTTATCATCATTATAAGGAAGATATTGCCTTGTTTGCGGAGATGGGCTTCAAAGCATATCGAATGTCTATTTCGTGGGCAAGGATCTTTCCTAACGGTGATGATGAACAACCTAATGAAGAAGGCTTGAAATTTTATGATAAGGTATTTGCTGAATTAAAAAAATATGATATCGAACCAGTAGTTACGATATCACATGGTGATATCCCATTGGCAATCATGAGCAAGTATAATGGTTGGATCAATAAAGATGTTATCGATTTATATGTAAGATATGCGAGCGTATTGCTAGAAAGGTATAAAGATATCGTTAGATATTGGATTCCTTTCAATGAAATAAATGATATGTTCTTCCCATTATCAACATTAGGACAGGGAGCAATGTTAGAAAAAGGCACAAAGTATTTTACTGAGCAAAAAGATGACCCTAATGCGCGCTTCAATGCCTTGAACAATATGATGATAGCTTCAGCAAAAACGGTTATAGCTGGACGTAAGATCAATGAAAATTTCCATTTTGGAACGATGATCTGTCATATTACTCGCTATCCACGTACTTGTCATCCTGATGATGTGTTATTGGTTCTTAAACATGATCTATATTATAACAATACCTGTGCAGACGTAATGATGAAAGGGGAATACCCATTTTATACTTTAAATGAATTTGCAAAGATCGGTGTTGAATTATCGTTATCAGCTGAAGAAAAAGCCATCTTGAAAGAAGGTACATGCGATTACTATACCTTCTCTTATTATCAAAGCATTTCCGAAAGTACCCAAAAATTTGATGATCAAACCAGCGGTAATATCATGGGTGGTATAAAAAATCCATATCTAAAAGAAACTGAATGGAATTGGCCTATCGATCCGGTGGGATTGCGTTATACATTGCTTAAAGTATATGATAGATATCGCTGTCCGATCATGATTACCGAAAATGGAATTGGCTGCGTAGATAAATTAGAAGAAGATGGTTCAGTGCATGATCCATATCGAATCGATTACATAAAAGATCATATCCAAGAAATGCGTAAGGCTGTTGATGATGGTGTTGATCTGATTGGTTATATGGCGTGGGGATGCATCGATCTAGTTAGTGTTTCTACCGGCGAAATGCGCAAACGCTATGGTTTCATTTATGTTGATCGTGATGATGAAGGCAATGGTAGTTTTAAGCGCTATAAGAAAGATTCCTTCTATTGGTATAAAAAAGTGATTGCAAGTAACGGAAGTTATTTATAATTAAATATTTGATAATATTAATTAAAAAGCTAGATTGTGTTAATCTAGCTTTTTAATTATAAAAT
>CASGCC010000192.1 GCA_949299585.1 uncultured Bacillota bacterium
TAAAATTATAATTTTGAAATTTGAATCCTTTCGAAAATTATTTATTTAATACATATTATACACAATTCCCGTTTATTTGTCAATTCTTTTCTTGCGTTTGACAACTTAATTTTTTTCAGCGTTTCAGATAGTTTAGATAGGTTCGATAAGTCAGCCTTGACGGGATCGGTTGCTCCAGTGCTTATCAGACGTTCAAAATAATATTGGATAATTTCTTTTGGGTCATCCTCATATCTATCGTTGTCCAATTCTTCCTGTAAATCTTGAATATCATCTAAACGTTTTTTTACATTATCATATAAACTATCCATCATTGCTGCAGCTTTTTCTATAGACATCAAACGACAGATATTTTGTTTATTATTTTCTAGATCACTGTTGCTTTTTCCTAAAGTTTCTTCATTGCTAGTCACATCTAAGATATCATCTTGGATCTGAAACGCAAGTCCTAGCATCAAACCAATTTCATGCCAAGTTTTTGCATCATCATATTTTTCAGCAGCATAGCAGCCCATGATCAAAGGACATGCTAAAAGGCAGCCAGTCTTATTAAAATGGATCTTTTTAATTAAATTTAGATCGAGATCTAGATTTTCAGCTTTTAGATCAAGCTCCTGTCCATAGATCATCCCTGCGGCTCCACTGTATTGTGATAGAGCACGGGTGCAATAACCATTTATCTTATAGCTGTCAGTAGCACAAGATGTAAGATAAAATGCTTGAGTCAAAAGAGCATCACCAGCAAGGATCGCCGTTGCTTCATCATACGCAATATGACAAGTTGGTCTTCCTCGCCGCAACTGATCATCATCCATTGCCGGCAGATCATCGTGGATCAATGAATATGTATGAACCATTTCGATGGCACATGCTAATTTATCAACGATCCTAGGATCAATACCATACCCTCTTGCTACGGCATAGATCAATTTTGGCCTGATTCTTTTTCCTTTGCCATTTAAAGCATAAATTGCAGCTTCTTTAACAGTAGAAGAAGGAAGATTATCCATATTTTGAATCAAAAGATCTTCAAATTTCATGCTTCATTTTCCTCCTTATCGCATAGCTCATGAATTTTTAGTTCAAATTCCTTTAATTGTTTTTCGCAATCATTAGCTAAATGAAGACCTTCTTCAAAAACAGCTAAAGTTTGATCTAACGATAATTCATTTTTTTCTAATTGATTGACAATTTCATCTAGTCGTTTCATTGCTTGTTCAAATGTCGGTTTATTCGTCATATTTTTTCACCTTTTCTACTTGGACATAGATTAAGCCATCATTCATTTTTAAATTTAATTGATCTGCTAAATCTACTTGATGAACACTTTTGATCAATACATTATCTTTATAAGCTAGGTTATATCCTCTTTGCATGATCTTTAATGGTGAATATGCATCTAATAACTGTATATCATGCAAGATATCACGCTGTAGCTGCTTGCTACGATAATTTATTTGATCTTTCATCAATTGCTTGTTTACAGTCAAATGATGCTTAAATTGTTGTGTATAATTTGCAACAATGTGATATAAAGCATGTTTATCAGCTAATAGGCGCCGATAGTTTTGACCATTTATCTCGTTGATCTTTACGATCAATAGTTGCTTATAATTTTGTAAACGTTGCTTATGTTTTTGGGCAATGTTCCTATTTTGAAGCAAACGTTGCCAGTAATAATCCCATAACAACGACTTATTATGATAATATTTTTGCATATCCGTCTTTAATCTAGATTTGATCATCGATAGATTTGCCATTACTTCATTGATATCAGGCGTTGCTAAGGTTGCAGCTGCCGTTGGGGTAGCACCGCGAACATCTGCTACATAATCACATATGGTAACATCAGTTTCATGCCCAACTCCTGATATAATACATGTTTTCATCTGATAGATGGTATTTGCAAGTTCCTCATTATTAAAAGCCCATAGATCTTCGATCGATCCACCACCTCTAACTAATAAAATAGCATCAAAGCCTAATTTATCACATTCCTTTAAAGCATTGACGATCTGTAATGCCGCCTCATCTCCTTGAACTAGAACATACTTCAGATATATCTCACATATAGGCCAACGCTTTTCGATGGTAGTTAGTACATCTTTTAAAGCTGCAGTCTTATTGCCAGTTACGATACATAATCTTTGAGGATATTTCTTAAGACTTTTTTTATGTTCTTGATCAAATAATCCTTGTGCAGCCAGCTTCTTTTTTAGCTCTTCAAATTTTAAATATAGATCACCTATACCATATAGCTTTATAGCATTAACATATAATTGCAATTGACAGATAGGGC
>CASGCC010000193.1 GCA_949299585.1 uncultured Bacillota bacterium
TAAAGAAGATGATGAAAAAGTCGTATCAAAATTATTGTCAGCTAGTGGTTTGAAGATCTGCTGCGGCGGAACGACCAGCACGATCGTATCACGGTATCTAAATAAGCCTATAGAGACCGATCCTTTGATCGATTTTACCAGTGATGTGCCACCTAAAGGCTATATTGAAGGCATTGATCTTGTAACCGAAGGAGTATTGACTTTGCAAAAAGTAAATCGTTATTTAGGAAAATGCGTAGAGGATAATACCTTTTTGGAAAATTTATTGCAAAGCAAGCAGACTGATGGCGCAACTTGTTTGGTTCAAGCATTTTTGGCTTCGAGTACCATGATCACTTTCATGGTTGGTTTATCAGATAATCCTGCCCATGAAGCTATTGCTTATTCTACGATTAGCCTAAATGCCAAGATCCAATTGATCAAAGATATGGCTGATAAGCTGCGATCTTTGCGAAAGATCGTTAAGATCGAAATGTATTAAGGATGATGTATATGCTAAAAAAATTAGATACTTCCATCTTAGAATGGCGTAATAAACCACAAACTTATCTTGTTCATCGTGATTATGTGATCATAGCGACGATGCCGCATACCGATATGTGGCAAAAAACTTATTTTAAGATAGAAAAAACTAATGCTCCGGCTTTGTTGCTAGCTACCAAACAGGATCTTACCTTTAAGGTCAAAGTTGAAGCACAGTATCAAAACAAATATGATCAGGCGGGAATATTGATCTACATTGATGATCATAATTGGGCAAAGGTTGGTATCGAATATCATAATCAAGCTTATAGCTTGTTATCAACAGTTGTGACCGTTAACGGAAGGAGCGACTGGTCAAGCGCAAAACTATCATCAGGCATCACTTTCATGTATTATCGGTTAAGTCATCGTAATGGTGAATTTAGGATCGAGAATAGTTTGAATGGTCAAAATTATCGACAGATGCGGATATTTAATTTGCCTTCAAAGCATAAATATAAAATAGGTATTTATGCTTGTAGTCCTTTAGATAGCAGTTTTGAAGCTACATTTAGCGAAATGTACATTGGAAAATGCCAATGGAAGGTATATATGGGAGAAATAAAATGAATAGATTGATCGAAAGATTTATAGCGTATTGTAAAATAGATACGCAATCAGATGAAAAAAGCCTGACATCACCAAGTACCATGAAGCAATTTGATCTAGCTAGATTACTGGTTGACCAACTGCATGAAATGGGAATAGATAATGCGTATGTTGATGATCATTGCTATGTCTATGCAACCATTGAAGGAACCAAACCTTCGAGCAAGACGGTAGGTTTTATTGCGCATATGGATACGGCTGATTTTAATGGTCATGGCGTGTCTCCACGGCTGATCGAAAAATATGATGGCGGCAGTATCATCTTAAATGATGAATATCGTTTAACACCGGAAAAATTTCCTAATTTGGCAGATCATATCGGAAAAGATCTCATCGTTACCGATGGTACGACCTTGCTGGGAGCCGATGATAAGGCAGGAATTGCTGCAATCATGGAAACAGTAGCTTATTATCAAGATCATCCTGAGATTGCACATCCAACATTTAAGATTGCTTTTACTCCTGACGAGGAAGTAGGCAGAGGAACAGCATATTTTGACGTTGAAAAATTTGGCTGTGATTTTGCATATACCTTAGATGGTGGAGAGATCTGGGAAGTATGTGATGAAACTTTTAATGCTGCTAGCGTTGAAGTGACGATACATGGATTCAGCATTCATCCAGGTAGTGCCAAGGATAAGATGATCAATGCTAGCAATATCGCCATTGATTTTGTCAATATGTTAGATCCGGTAAAAAGGCCAGAGCATACCAGCGGATATGAAGGATTTTATCATTTGTTAAGCTTTAATGGCGATATTGAAAAGGCAACGTTATCCTTTATCATTCGCGATCATGATGAGAACAAATTGGAAAAAATGATCTTGATGATGCAAAAAAGTGCTGATCATATCAATTTGCAGCATGATAAAAAATTAATTGAGCTGCAGGTTAGTTATCAATATAAAAATATGCACAAGATCTTGAAAGATCATCCATATATTACCGAGTTGGCCATGACTTGTTTACAAGAACTAGGGGTAGAACCTAAGAAGATTCCAACGCGCGGCGGTACTGATGGTGCAAATCTTACGTTTATGGGATTGCCTTGCCCAAATCTTGGTACTGGAGGATATAATTATCATGGCCGCTATGAATATCTGGTCGTACAAGAGCTAATGATCGCACAGCAGCTGATCGTAAAGATATTAGAAAAAAT
>CASGCC010000194.1 GCA_949299585.1 uncultured Bacillota bacterium
TCTTTGCCAGTTAAGATGACCGAGATCAGCAGCAATGTGGTTAGTGCTGAATTTGGAATGGATGCTTTCAATACCACCGCTATTGCTGGTGTGGTAGGCGTTTTGGCCGTAATACTATTTATGATCTGGGAATATCGGGTACCAGGCATCTTAGCTAGCATCATGCTATGCGTCTACATCTGGGTGGTATTCGGAGTATATACCTTGATCGGTGCCGTATTTACCTTGCCAGGTATCGCAGCCTTGGTATTAGGTGTTGGTATGACCGTTGATGCTAATATCATCACATATGAAAGGATCAAGGATGAGATCTATCAAGGCCGTCCGATCGCAAAGGCGGTTGCAGTTGGTCAAAAAACTTCGTTTGTTACGATCTTTGATGCTCAGTTCACAACGTTATTAGCTGGTTTGATCATGTATATGTTTGGTAATGGTTCAGTTAAAGGCTTTGCAACGATGCTGATCATTACGGTCTTAGCAACCTTGATCTTAAACGTAGGTTTATCACAATTCTTGTTAAAGACCTTGGTAAACAGCGGGGTATGTGATAAAAAATATAGTTGGTTCCATGTAAAGGAAGCTAATGTTCCTGATGTCAATAAGAATCAAGAGCAGTTCTATTTTGGCCCAATCAAGAAAAATGACTATATCAAACAAAGCAAGAAGTTCAATTATGTTTCTATGGCCATCATAGCCGTAGCAATCGTCATGATGATCTTTAACGGCATTACCAAAGGGGAGCCGATTAATCTTGGCATTGATTTTGCTAGCGGTACCAAGATCACGGTAACCAGCAATGATCCGATCGACATCGAAGATGTAAAAGCGGAATTTGAAAATTTAGGCTTTAACAATAAAGAATTAGAATATCAAACTAGTGGTGATAACATCGTAAATGTTACGACCTCGGAAGCGATCGATACGGATACGCTAGCTACGATCAAAGAAGTATTTAATGAAAAATATGGCATCGAGCCAAATGATAATACGGTAACGCCGATCGTAGGTAAGGAATTGGTTAAAAATGCCTTCTTATTGACGATCATTGCTTGCATGGCCATGCTGGCTTATATCACGATCCGCTTTAAATGGGACTATGCCTTAAGCTGTATCGTGGCTTTGGTCCATGATGTGCTGATCGTGCTTAGCGTCTTTATCATCGCAAATCAGAAATTCAATACCGAATTGATATCAGTGTTGTTAGCGGTGATCGGTTATTCGATCAATAACTCGATCGTTGTTTTTGATCGCACTCGTGAGTTGATGAATGAATACCGCGGTAAATTAAATCCTGAAGCCTATAAAACGATCGTCAACAACGCTTTGGATAATACGATCGTTAGATCATTGTTCAGTAGCTTAACGACCTTATTGCCAATGATCGCTTTATTGTTCTTGGGCTCTGATTCGATCTTTACCTTTACCTTCGCTATGATCGTCGGTTTGTTAGCAGGTACTTATTCAAGCATTTATATCGCTCCATATACCTGGTATCTATTGCGCTGCAATCATAAGGAAAAACCTCGTAAAAAGAAAAAATATAAAGAAGAAGTTGATGAATATACCATCAAAGGTATCAATGCCTAAAATTAGCTGATAGTCTTGATTGACTATCGGCTTTTTTGTATTGTATGATATTCAAATCAAAGAAGGTGATTTGATGGGAAGGATACATTCATTTGAAAGTTTTGGCACGGTTGATGGCCCAGGCGTTAGATTTGTCGTTTTTATGCAAGGCTGCCCTTTAAGGTGCAAGTATTGCCATAATCCTGATACCTGGGAATTTGCTGGCGGTGAAGAATACAGCGCTGAAGAAGTGTTTGCGCAGATCAAAAAATACTTAAATTATATCAAAGATGGCGGCGTAACCGTTACGGGCGGAGAGCCGTTAAGACAGATCGATTTTGTGATCGAATTATTTAAAAAGTGTAAGACCATCGGTTTGCATACCGCTGTGGATACCAGCGGCATCTATTTTCAAGATAACGAAAAATATGCCCAGTTATTAGCGTGTACGGATCTTTTCTTACTCGATATCAAGCATATCGATGATAAGATCCATCAAGAATTGACCGGTGCAAGCAATCAAAATATCTTGCGTTTTGCCCGCTATCTTGATGAGCATGGCAAGAAGATGTGGATCCGCCATGTTTTGGTCCCGGGGCTGACTTTGAAAGAGGAAAAGCTTCACCGCCTTGCCCAAGCGCTTCAGCCGTTTTCCTGTATCGAAAAAGTGGAATTGAACCCCTTTCATAAAATGGGGGAGTATAAATGGCAGCTGATCAG
>CASGCC010000195.1:0-713 GCA_949299585.1 uncultured Bacillota bacterium
AATTAAAAGTACGCAAAAATTAGGAGGCGCTAGCATGAACGTAAAAGATATCAATGATCCTAAATTTTTAAAAGATTTAAATTATAAGCAGCTAAATGATCTTGCTTTGGATATCCGCAGTTATCTAATTGATGCTATCAGCAAGACTGGCGGTCATTTAGCTAGTAATCTAGGGGTTGTTGAGCTTACGATCGCTTTACATCGTGTTTTTGATTCACCTAATGATAAGATCTTTTTTGATGTAGGGCATCAAAGCTATGTTCATAAGATCTTGACCGGACGGGCTAGTCAGTTTGATCAGTTACGCCAATATCATGGCCTTAGTGGCTTTCAAAAGCGTTCAGAAAGCATTCATGATGTATGGGAAGCTGGACATAGCTCGACTTCTTTGAGTGCAGCTTTAGGAATGTGCATTGCTAGAGATCTTGATGGCAAAGATTATTGTGTTGTTCCGGTTATTGGAGATGGGGCTTTGAGCAGTGGGATGAGCTTGGAAGCGTTAAATGAGATCGGTGAGGAAAAACGCCGTTGTGTGATAATATTTAATGATAATAACATGTCGATCAGCAAAAATGTCGGTGCCTTATCCCGTAGCTTTACTCATCTAAGAAGCGACAAAAGCTATAATCAGATCAAAGAAAATATGAAACGTTCTTTATCTCGTAATGAAGTAGGTAAGGCCGTATTAAACGGATTGACCAACTTTAAAGACT
>CASGCC010000195.1:719-2979 GCA_949299585.1 uncultured Bacillota bacterium
AGACTATTTCAAAGAATCCGTTATTGATTATGGCATTTTTAAAGAATTTGATATTGAATATCTAGGCCCAGTAAATGGTCATAATCTTAAAGAATTGATCCCAGCTTTAGAAACGGCCAAAAAACATGATGGTCCGATCGTTGTGCATGTAATTACCAAAAAAGGCAAAGGATATTTGCCGTGTGAAGATGATATCGATGGCATATGGCATGGTATCGGACCTTTTAATCCTGCAACCGGTAAATTTTTAAATAGTACACCAGCGAATTGTAAATCATGGTCAGCGATCATCGCTGATGATGTCTTAAAGCTTGCTGATAATAACGAAGATATTTTATGCTTGACCCCAGCGATGATAGCTGGCAGCAAATTAGAAAAGTTTTTTACAAAATATCCTTTTAGAAGTTTTGACTGCGGTATTGCAGAAGAACATGCAGCAACTTTTGCGGCAAGCTTGGCTCTTAGCGGTAAAAGACCATTTTTAGCAATTTATTCTAGTTTTTTGCAACGTTGCTATGATCAGATTAATCATGATATCTGTCGGATGGATCTTCCGGTAGTTATCGGCATCGATCGCGCAGGGTTGGTTGGAAATGATGGCGATACGCATCATGGAGTATTTGATATTGGAATTTTAAGACCAATTCCCAATATTATCTTAGCTCAGCCTAAAGATGCTAAAGAAGCTGGAGATATGTTATTTACCGCGTTTGCAAATGATCATCCTTTTGCAATTAGATATCCAAGAGGTTCAATTGCTTATAAGGAGACAACCATGGAAAAGATCGCGATCGGAACGTGGACAAAACATGGATCAATCAACGATCATAAGCTTATTATTTTGACTTATGGTGACGATGTAGATAAAATTACGCACAAGATCGAAATCAACAAATTACCTATCATGGTAATAAACTGTCGCTTTTTTAAACCGATAGATGCTAAGATGCTTGAGGAAATTGCTAAAGAAAACGTGAAGATCTTAATCTATGAGACAGATATGCTAGCAGGTGGTTTAAGCAGCGCTATCTTAGAATTTGCTTGTGATCATCAACTAAAGATGGATATCGAAAGAATAGGTATCAAAGATAATTATGTTACTTTTGGCGCAAATAGCTTGCTGCGTAAAGAGCAAGAAATTGATATCAATCATTTATTTGCAAGGATCGATGATTTATTAAAGAGGTGATCGTTTATGCTTAGAAATCTATATATCAAAAATTTTATTCTGGTTGATGAGCTTTCTATTGATTTTGAAGGTGGTTTTAATGTTTTAACTGGTGAAACCGGAGCAGGAAAATCCATTATAATTGATGCAATAAGCTTGCTTTCAAGAAAAAAAGCAAATAGCAGTTTGATCAAGAAAGGTAAAGATAAAGCAATCATCCAAGGAGTATTTGATATTGATTATAATATGGGCAAGATCTTAGAAGAAGCTGGATTGGATTATGATGAAACGATCATGATAACCCGTGAGATCAAGATGGATGGCAAAAGCGTCTATCGTTTGAATAATCGTGTCGTCAATGGTTTATTGGTCAATGAATGCTTGGGTGATATCATTGATATCCACTCTCAGCATGATAATCAGTATTTATTAAATAAAAACAAACATATAGATCTTTTGGATCAGTATATGGATGATAAGTTAAATCAAGATGTAAAGAAAAGTTATCAGCATTACTACCAATTAAATAAACAATTGCAAGAAGATATAAATCAAAGCTTCAATGAGCAAGATATCGATTATTATCAATTTATCATCGATGAAATAACATCAGCACATCTTGATCCGAATGAAGAATATGAGCTAAAACAAAAAGAAGAAGGATATAAAGCAATAAAAAATAATTTAGCCAAATATGAAACCATCAAGCATATATATGATGATAATCTTTATCTGGATACCATTTTTCATCAAGAGAAGTATCAATAAAGTTTTCAGCTTTCACAGAATCTTCATAAATTTTTTCTACAATAAAGACAAGCTTTGCTTCTTCAAAAGCAGGAACGCCATCAATAAAAGTAGGATGAAAATGAACATCTTCAATTTTACAAGTATCTCTACCAGAGACTGTGCCTAAGACAGACAATTCTTTTTTATAACCATCAAAGAATGATAGTGAAAAACATGATTGCTCATCATCAGCTAATTTTTCTAAAGCGGAAAACACTGAAAGCGTCCATGGCATATAATGAAGTATTTCACATTCTAAGCTCATTTCATCAATATATTGCATAATAGTATCAATATTTAAAT
>CASGCC010000196.1 GCA_949299585.1 uncultured Bacillota bacterium
TAAAAAAATTCATCTTTTTTTCGTTTGCCTCTTGACATTCATTCGCTTTTGTTATATAATATTTCGAAAAGAAAGATAAAAAAGATCGCGTTTTATCGATTCGTGATCTAGATATTTCCTTCGATACATCGAATGGTGTCGTAAAAGCGATCCGGGGCGTGCGTTTGGATCTATTTAAAGGAGAAACGATCGCAATCGTCGGTGAATCAGGAAGCGGAAAGAGCGTTACCGTTAAAGCGATCATGGGGATCTTAGCAAGCAATGGTCATATCGATAATGGTTCCATTACCTTTTTTGATGAAGGCAAAGCTATCGATCTAGTAAAGATGAAACCAAAGGATATCCGTTATAATTATTGCGGTAAGAAGATCGCTATGGTCTTTCAGGATCCCATGACATCATTAGATCCTACGATGACCATTGGCCGTCAGATCATGGAACCGATTTTAGAACACTTGAAAGTTTCGCATCAAGAAGCTAAAAATAGAGCGATGGAATTACTAGAATTGGTAGGGATTGAAAATCCGCAAAAGCGTTTCAAACAATATCCCCATCAATTATCGGGCGGTATGCGCCAAAGAGTGGTCATTGCGATTGCGTTAAGCTGTGATCCGCAGATATTGATTTGTGACGAGCCTACGACAGCGTTGGATGTTACCATCCAAGCAAAGATCTTGGAACTTATCAAAGACATCCAATATAAGAAAAATATTTCGGTCATTTATATTACGCATGATCTTGGGGTCGTTGCCAAGGTCGCTGATTATGTAGCGGTAATGTATGCTGGTAAGATCATTGAAAAAGGTAATATCGATGAGATCTTCTATGATCCACGCCATCCATATACCTGGGGCCTTTTGAGCAGCATGCCGGATGTTGATACTGATTCGCATCGTTTATTTGCCATTCCTGGTTCTTGTCCTAATTTGCTGGAAAGAGTGGAAGGCGATGCTTTTGCCCCACGAAATCCTTATGCCTTAAAGATCGACTTTAAGGTTGAGCCGCCAATCTTTGATGTTGGTGGGCAACATAGGGTAGCCAGTTGGCTATGTCACCCAAATGCTCCAAAAGTTGAGATGCCGGAGCAATTAAGAAAACGTATCGATAAGATGTTAAAGGAGGTTAGAGGATGATGGAAAGAACTCCTTTATTAGAAGTAACTGATCTTAAGCAATACTTTAAGATCACCCGTACCTATACGACCAAGGCCGTTGATGGCATATCATTTAAGATCTATCCGGGTGAAACCTATGGCTTGGTTGGTGAATCAGGAAGCGGTAAAAGTACGACCGGACGTTCGATCATTCGTTTGTATGATCCAACCAGCGGATCGATCAAATTTGATGGCAAAGAGATCGGTAAGAAACTAAGCAAAGAGGATAAGGCTTATCTAAGGATGAACATGCAGATGATCTTCCAAGATCCTATGGCTTGTTTAAATCCGCGGATGAAGGTCAAAGAAATCATTGCTGAGGGCTTGCGGATCCATAAGATCTGTAAATCGGAACAAGAAATTGACGAGAAAGTAAATGCAATTTTGGAAAAAGTTGGTCTTTCTAAAGAACATGCTACGCGTTTTCCTCATCAATTTTCTGGTGGTCAAAGACAAAGGATCGGCATTGCCAGAGCTTTGGTCATGAATCCGAAACTAGTGATCGCCGATGAAGCGATTAGTGCTTTGGATGTTTCGATCCAAGCGCAGGTTGTTAATCTGATGAAAGATATCCAGCAGGAATTGGGAACGACATATCTATTTATTGCGCATGACCTAGCGATGGTAAAATATATCAGCGATCGTATCGGGGTATTGCATCTAGGTCATATCGTTGAAACGGGTACGACCGATGAGATCTTCCAAGATCCTATCCACCCTTATACCAAATCATTATTATCCGCCATTCCGCACCCTAATCCTAAGGTAGAAAAGACCCGTAAGGCTTTGACATATGATAAAAATAAGGAAGGCGTGGATTATACCAAAGGTAAGATCCATCACTTAAGCGATACGCATTATGTCTTGGCTACTGATGAAGAATTTGCCAAATGGCATGGTTAAAGTCATATCAACAGATATGGCTTTTTTTGTGGGATGTGCTATCATAGTAACAAGAGGGAATACATGATGAAAAAAATATTGTTGTTATTGATATGCTGTTTGCTTGCAGGCTGTGCCGCTAGCAATGATACATCTGATATGAGCGCTGAAGATATTGCCAAGG
>CASGCC010000197.1 GCA_949299585.1 uncultured Bacillota bacterium
CGGCAAGATCCAATCCTATATTACAAAGTTGCAAGATACTCTTGAAAATATTGATGTCATGGTCGTTGCAGATGTAAATGGCAAAAGATATGCTCATACTAAAAATGATCTTGTTGGTCAGATGTTTTCAGCAGATGATTATGTTGATGCTTTAAATAAAGGTAATACTTATGTTTCAATTGGCCCTGGTACCATGGGCTATTCACTGCGGGCTTTTGCGCCGGTCAAAGCTGACGATGGCACGATCTTAGGCTTTGTCACGGCTGGGACTTTGCTTGATTCCATTGCCCAAGCTAAGAAAGCTATGACGGTCATGGCTATGGTTTTTGTATTCATAAGTGGTAGCTTAGGGATCATCGGCGCAGGGATCATGGCACGATATATCAAGAAAAAGCTATTAAATTATGAACCAGAAGATATCGCAAAGTTATATCTAGAGAACGTCGTGATCCTTAAGACCATAAGGGAAGGTATCATTGAGATCAATGATGAAGACAAGATCGTGGTCATGAACAAAACAGCGCAAGATTATTTAAAGATCAATAATTGGCAACATCTTGATATCAACGATATATTTCCAAATTGTCAGTTGAGCAAAGTAGTAGCAACTGGCAAACCACTCCTGGATTATCAATGTGCGCTTGGTAATAAGGTCGTTATGACCAATAATGTTCCGATCATAACGGCAAAAGGTAAAGTGATCGGGGCAGTATGTTCCTTCCGTGATCAAAGAGAAATCAATCAACTAGCCAATGAGATCACCGGAGTAAAAAGAATCGTTGATGCTTTGCGGGCTACGACCCATGAATTTAAAAACAAGCTACATGTTATCTTAGGATTGATCGAAACCGGACGTTTAGAGCAGGCAAAGCAATATATCGGAGCAATAAATGATGAATTGCAAACGACGATTTCAGATATCATGAAGCATATCAAGGAACCGACCATAGCTGCTTTATTTATTGGCAAGATCCAACGCATGCATGAAACCAAGATTAATTGGCATTTATCTAGTGATTCTTTGATTTCAGATGCGCAAGGCTTTGAGATCAATGATCTAATAACGATCATCGGAAATTTACTTGATAATGCCATTGATGAACTTAATTCCCTTGATATCGAAAATAAACAGATTAGCTGTACAGTAAAGCTTAGCAATAACTATTTATTTCTAAAGATATGCGACAATGGATCAGGGGTTAAAGAGGAACAAAAAATATTTACCAAAGGTTATACGACAAAAAATGGAAGCCGTGGATACGGGTTATACTTGGTAAAGCAGCTGGTAGATAAATATGATGGTAAGATATCCATTGATTCATCGTTAGAAAATGGAAGCTGCTTTGCATTGGAAATGAAAGGAATTTATCATGATTAAAGTACTAATTGTTGAGGATGATCCAATGGTGGCACAGATTAATTCGGACTACATAGAAAGAGTCAATGGTTATGAAGTTATTGGTATCGTTGAAGATGGACAACAAGCACTAGAATTTCTCAAGCAGGCCAATACTGTTGATCTAATGATATTGGATATATATCTGCCTAAAATTGATGGTATCGAGCTACTAGAGCATATAAGGATGAACTATCAAAATGTCGATATCATTTTTGTAACGGCCGTTAAAGAAAGAGATATGATCAGAAGAGGGCTGAGATTAGGAGCCATTGATTTTCTAATCAAACCTTTTTCTTTTGAACGTATTGCATCAGCATTAAACAAATATAAACAACATTATGACTTATATCATGGCAATGCGTTGATATCGCAAGAACGCTTAGATCATTTGCTTAATGCTCAGCATTCAGCAGAATTGCCTAAAAAAATGCATGAGCTTACATTGCAAAAAGTAAAGAATGAAATAAAAAAATATGATGATATGCTTGACTTGAATCAAATGTTAGCTGATCTAAAGATGACCAATGTTACGTTGCGGGTTTATCTGGATTATCTAGTTGAGCAGCACATGTTAACCAAAGAACTCAGTAGTGGAAATATCGGTAGACCATTTTATATTTATCGCAAGAAATGATCTATGTAATGAAACAAAAGATAATGATATAGTTAAGAAAAAGCGGCGTACAGCAAAAACTTTAAAATGCTCAGAAATGATGTTTGGACTAATAACGAATTAAATAAGCTTAAAGCTTTTTTAGATTTGACAAGAAGATTAGGTGGTAATATAATAGTAAACA
>CASGCC010000198.1 GCA_949299585.1 uncultured Bacillota bacterium
AATAATCGTTAAAAAATCATTTTTTATTAAAAAGACAAATTAATTATTAGATTATGCAAGCTATTTATTATAAAATATTTATAGATAAAAAGGAGATGAATAAAAATGAGCAAACATCCTTTAAAGGACATCGTAACTTTGCAAAAGCAAAAAGAAGCAGTTGGTATCTACTCATGCTGCAGCGCCAATGAGTATGTTATCGAAGCTGCTTTGGAACGCGCCAAAGCCACCAATACTTATTGTTTGATCGAATCGACAAGCAATCAAGTTGACCAATTCGGTGGTTATACCAACATGACACCTAAAGATTTCCATCATTTTGTTGAAAAAATTGCTGATAAAGTAGGAATCAGCATGAAACAGGTAATCTTAGGCGGCGATCATTTAGGACCATTGACATGGACATCATTACCAGAAGAAAAAGCTATGGAAAATGCCAAAGAACTAATCCGCAGCTATGTTGCAGCTGGTTTTACCAAGATCCATATTGATACCTCAATGAAAGTTGCTGATGATGATCCAAATGTTCGCTTAAGTGATGAAACGATCGCACGCCGTGGATCGATCTTAGCTAAAGTTGCACAAGATGCTTATCATGAATTATTGAAAACCAACCCTGATGCTTTACAGCCAGTTTACATCGTTGGTTCTGAAGTGCCTATTCCTGGAGGAGCTACAGGAGCAACAGTAGATCAAGGAATCCAAGTTACAAAAGTTGAAGATTTTAAACAAACGGTAAAAACTTTTGAAAAAGCTTTTAAGAACTTGGGGCTTGATGAAGCATGGGATAATGTTATTGGTGTTGTTGTTCAGCCAGGTGTAGAAGAAAAAGATGCTGGCTGTACTGAATATGATCGTGCAAAAGCTGTTGAGCTAATGGCATCCATCAAAGAATATCCAAGCATGGTATTTGAAGGACATTCTACGGACTACCAAACCAAGTATAAATTAAAGGAATTAGTTGAAGATGGTGTAGGTATCCTTAAAGTTGGACCTGCATTGACATTTGCGCTAAGAGAAGGAATCTTTGCCTTAGCTTATATTGAAAATGAAGCTTTTAAGAATACTGATGTGAAAGTCAGCAACTTCATTGATGTATTAGAAGAAGCTATGCTAGCAAAACCAGATAAATGGGCTAAGTATTATACCGGAGATGAAAATGCTTTACGTATCAAACGCAAATTCTCTTTCTCAGATCGTTGCCGTTATTACTTGCCTAATGAAAAAGTACAAGAAGCTCTTAAGACTTTGATTTCAAATTTACGTTCATTGGACGAAGTACCATTAAATCTAATGAGTCAGTTCATGCCAATACAATATACCAAAGTTCGTGAAGGTTCTTTAAAAAACGATCCTGAAGAATTGATCAAGGATCGTGTAAAAAATTGTATTGATGAATATCTATTTGCTACTCATCAAGAGAAAATTGCTATTAAATAAACAAAAACAGTCACTACAAATGTAGTGACTGTTTTTGTTTTGCTATGACTTATTTATCTTTTCCTAAAGCTAGCATTGCTTTGATAAAGATATCTTTATCATTGTCATAAGTAAGATAATCCATTACCTCTTCAATCGCTATCCATTTCGCATTTGTTAATTCACTTTCTTGATGCTTGATCATTTCATTTGTACATATTGCTAAAAAATAACGTACTTCTTTGATAGTTCCTGTTTTAGGACTATATTCATTAACAAAATAAGTATCAGAAATGATGCGAATATCAATGTTTGTTTCTTCTTTTACTTCGCGAATAGCCGTTTGCTTATCATTTTCATGGGCTTCTTGATGCCCCTTTGGAAATCCCCAATGTCCATAAATGCTTTTAATAAGCAAGACATCATTTTCTTTAAGGACAATTGCTCCACACGATAATTCTTTATTCATGCTTCAATCCTTTATCCCCGATATCATGACGATAGAACAAAGCATCACATTTAATCTTTTCAACATTAGCATAAGCATTAGCTTTAGCTTCTGATAAACTATCTCCTTTACCAACGATGAACAACACCCTTCCGCCATTTGCCGTAACATTTCCTTGATCATCGGTTCCTGTGCCCATATGGAAGCAAAGATCAACATCATCCAAACCTTTTATTAACGCTCCTTTGTTATATGTTCCTGGATAACCTTTATTAGCCATAACCACGCCCAAATATTTTTTATCATCAAATTCAAGTTGTACTGGT
>CASGCC010000199.1 GCA_949299585.1 uncultured Bacillota bacterium
GGAGAAAATATACGTAATGTCTTGAATCGCATGCAAGATGCTGGATTGATCAAGGATGCTAATATGGTATTGATATATGCTAAATTGAACGGTTTGACTGATATTAAGAGAGGAACATATGTTTTAAATGCCCAAGATGATGCTAAAAGCATCTTGCAGACGATTAATTCTTCAACCGCAGCGCTAAGTAATGGAGTTAGATTGACCTTTGTAGAAGGTGACTGGGCCAAACACATCGCCCAAAAGATATCTGAAGGAACAAATGTTTCAGAAGAAGAATTATTAGCTTTATGGAATGATGAAAGTTATATTCGTTCTTTAATGAGCGATTATCCTTTTTTAACAGAGGAAATCTTCAATGCTGATGCTAGGATACTGCTAGAAGGATATCTATGTCCTAATACTTATGAGTTTGATAAAGAAACGACTGCTGATGCGGTTACTCGCAAGATCTTGGATCAAACCTTAAACGTTTATCAACAATTTGCTTCGCAAATGGCTCAAAGTAACTTGAGCATCCACCAAATATACACTTTAGCAAGTATCGTGCAGTACGAAGCAAGCAAGGCTGAAGATATGAAAATGATTGCCCAAGTTTTCTATAATCGTATGGAAAATGCTATGCCTTTGCAATCTAGTGTTACCGTTTGTTATGCTTTAGATATTGAAAAGGATGATGATTGGTTTAAATGCGAAGCTAATCCAAACTATGATTCGCCATATAATACTTATATGTACCAAGGCTTGCCACCTGGACCAATCCTTAATCCTGGAACTGAAGCACTAGAAGCAGTACTTGAACCACAGGACAATGATTATTTATATTTTATGGCAGATGTATATGGTGATGGTACCGTTTATTATGCAAAGACTTATGAAGAACATCTAGCAAATGTAGAAAAATATCTAAAATAGGAGGAAAGATGATGAAACCTATCATAATTGGTATAGCCGGAGGAAGTGCTTCGGGTAAGACATCAATTGCGAAAATATTGCGTGATGCGTTTGATGATCAAAAAAGTGTCGTAATTATCCGCCAGGACGATTACTATAAAGACCAAAGCCATCTTACAATGGAAGAAAGGGTTTTGACCAATTATGACCATCCACTAGCATTTGACAATGATTTGCTTATTCATGATCTAAATCAGCTTTTAGATCGAAATAAAATCGAGAAACCAACTTATGATTTTGTTCATCACACTCGAAGCGATAAATATGAGATCATAGATGCTTGCGATGTTATTATTTTAGAAGGATTATTTGTACTAGAAGATGAAAAATTAAGAAATCTGCTTGATATAAAGGTATTTGTTGATACTGATGCTGATATTCGATTTATCAGAAGATTACAGCGAGACGTAGAAAAACGTGGGCGAACCATACAATCCGTTATTGATCAATATACTGCTACCGTAAAACCTATGCATGAATCATTTGTCGAGCCTAGCAAAAAATATGCTCATGTCATAATTCCCGAAGGAAGTCATAATGTTGTGGCAATTGATTTGCTGATTACGAAAATTTCTAGTATTCTTAATCACTCTGTGATATAATCGTTTAGTAAATTAAGGAGTTAGTATAAAATGGCAATGGAAGATAAGATTTATGTCACGGCGGAAGGCCTTAAAGACTTACAAGATGAATATCAAAATTTAGTTCATGTAGTACGTGATGAAGTTAAGGAAGAATTAAGAGCAGCACGTGCACAAGGAGACTTGTCTGAAAACGCGGATTATGATGCGGCAAGAGATCGACAAGCAAAAGTCGAAGCACGAATTGCTGATCTAGAAGTAATGTTGCAAAATTATGAACTGATCGATACCAAAAAAGGCGGCAGCCGTACAGTTAGAATTGGTTCGACGGTGACTTTGGAATTTTTAGATCTACATAGTGAGCATGAATATACGATCGTTGGAACGACCGAAGCTGATCCACTTAATGGAAAGTTATCAAATGAAACACCATTAGCTGAAGCTATATTGGATAAAAAAGTTGGATCAACAGTAACTGTTAATGTTGATAAACCTTATGAAGTAAAGATTAAAAGCGTAAAATAACGCTTTTTCTTTTTATCAAAATCCCGAATTGCAAGCAGAAACTGGAAATAAGAGAAAATAGGAACTAATTTTTATAGAAAATCGTATTTTCAGTTACACTAAGTTTAGCTAATTCA
>CASGCC010000200.1 GCA_949299585.1 uncultured Bacillota bacterium
ATATGCAAATGCCGAAAATGGATGGTTGTATGGCGGCTAGAACCATCAGAGAAATGGATCGTGATGATGCAAAGAGAATCTTGATCATTGCGCTTACCGCTAATGCTTTTGCTGAAGATATCGCTGCAACCAGCGCAGCTGGTATGAATGGACATGTTTCTAAACCAATTGATTTTAAACAATTATTAGCAACGATTGCCAAATTACAAAAAGACATCGCATGATGTCTTTTTTTTTGTATGGGATTGACCTAAGCAAGAATAAATGCATATAATAGATTAAGTTAGTTAAAGATAACTAAATGTTTCAAAGAAAGGGTTTAATGATGAAAAAACAGCTTATTTCTTATTTGTGGTTAATAGGATCCATTGTCTGGGGCGTCAATGCTTTGGGCAATTATCTGCAAAATAAGCAGGGCATGGCAATGATAAATCTTATCATCATGATCTTATTTTTGCTTCATGCTGTGCGAGGATTTATGGAAGATCAATAAAAAAGGCCTTTTTCAAGGCCTTAGATATTTAAGCAATGGTGCCCGAGGCCGGACTCGAACCGGCACGGTATCGCTACCGATGGATTTTGAGTCCATTGCGTCTACCAGTTTCACCACTCGGGCATGCTCAAATATTATATAATAGTTTATTCTAATTTGCAATCACATATTTAAACTTTTGAAAAATTTATCGGCATAGGTAAGATAACATTCTAGATCAAAGCAGGTAATGCTATGATCTTTGGTTATTTCTTCGCAAAGATGATTGTAAAACCATACCGCCATGATGCAAGCTAGGTAATTATCTTTTACCAAAGCACAAAGGGCGCAGATGAAGCCGGTTAATAGATCGCCGCTGCCGGCGCGTGCCAAAGCTTGATTGCCGTGGGTGTTGATATATGTTTCACCATTAGGTGAAACGATGATCGTGTTGGTATCTTTCAATACCACGATGGTATGATAATCTTTGGCAAATTCTTTAGCTAGGCTAATCTTGTGAGCTTTGACCAGTTCCAAAGGTTTGTTGATCAGATCGGCAAATTCTTTGATATGAGGGGTTATGATCAACTGTGGCTTGCTAAGCTTTAAGATAAATAGTTTATCGATCAAAAGGCGAATCGCTTGAGCATCCAAGATTACGGTCTTATATGAATATTGCAGCAGCAATTCAAGGATATCGTTGCGATATGGCAAGCGGTCTATTCCGCTGCCATAACAAATGGCATCAACATCATGCATGATGCCTTCGATAGCTGAGCGGAAACAATTGCGATCAAAGGGATGAAATACCACATTAGCAAAGCGGGATGCCAAGATCGGATATATCGTATCTTCACATGCTACATGAAGATAGCTCATCCCACATGATAATGCTCCGATGGTGTTTAGGATGGCAGCTCCTGCCATGCCGAATGATCCACCGATGATCAATGATCTTCCATTGCTACCTTTATGATCGTTGATCTTGATCTTAGGATAAGATCGTAAAAATGTTTCTTGATCCATCGTATAAAAATCTGTTTTATTTGTTTTAGCCAATGGCAGATCGATCAGCATTAATTGCTTAAACATCTGATGTTCTTTTTGAAACATATGAAATGGCTTATAGTGACCTAAGGCAAGCGTAAGGTCGGATTTAAAGGCATGAGGATCGAAGCATGGATCATCTGCTTCACATCCGCTGTTAATATCAATGCTTATTTTATAAGCGTCGATCTTGTTCAAATGATCAAAAAGCGTTTTTTCGTTGCGGCGAATATGACCTTTAAAGCTAAAACCATAGATGCAATCGATGATGATCGTAGGCTGATAAGCGTTAAGGTCGCCCAAGATATATGCTGATGGCAGATCATTGAGCAATTGCTGATTTTCCACGGTCTTTGCTTTTCCGTGAAATAAATAAACCATGATATCATGATCTTGCTGCAACAAAAGCTTGGCTAAGGCCAAGCCATCTGAGCCATTATTTCCTTTGCCGCAAACGATCATGATCTTGTCATCTTTTTTTATCATTGGTTCAATGACATTAAATAAAGCTTTGCCAACTTCATCGATCAATTCCATGGTTGATAAAGGGGTCATCGCTTCGATTGCTTGCATTTGCTCAACATTTACGATAATATGTATAAAATCTCCTATAATTATTTTAGCAATAAAACATTTTATTTTA
>CASGCC010000201.1 GCA_949299585.1 uncultured Bacillota bacterium
CAATCTGACTTAGACGATTTTTTTTACGCAGATAACGTAAATTCTCTTTAAAAAACATAAGATCACCTTTATAATTTTAATCAATACTTTAATATTTTTCAATTAGAAAATAAGGAGATATGCTATGTGCGGACGTTTTTATATCAACCCTCAAGATTTCATTGATAATTTCAAAATAACGCTTAAAGCTGCGCATGATGTTTATCCGCACGATAAGATCATAATCTTAACCCCAAAACTTGAAACAAAGACCTGGGGTTATCGATATCATGAACGTTTGCTTATCAATGCCCGTTATGAATCATATAAAAATAGCATTTTTGCTAAATTCCAACCTTGCGCCATTTTAGCCAGCGGTTATTATGAATGGAATCAGTTAAAAGAAAAATATTATTTTTATCATGAACAAAAAAAATATCTGGCTGGGATCTATCAAGAAGATGAAGTCTTGATATTGACCCAACCAGCAAATAATCATATTCATCCGCGCATGCCAATCTTGCTGACATATCAGCAAGCCATGACATACTGCCAAAGCAAGATTCTACAGTTTGACAATGAGAACATCATGATGGATGATCCTAAAATCAAGCAATTATCATTATTTTAATCAAATAGCTGATCATTATGTGCTATGTGAAGATGTTGATAGGCCTTAGGTGTGGCAATACGCCCACGTGGCGTACGATTGATAAAGCCGATCTGAATTAAATATGGCTCATAAACATCTTCTAAAGTCGTAGCTTCTTCGCTAATAGCACTAGCTAAAGCTTCTAATCCTACCGGTCCGCCATGATAACGTTCGATGATGCCTTTCAGATAGCGAATATCCACCTCATCCAATCCCAAAGCATCAACATTTAGCTTATCTAATGCCAACATGGCAATTTCTTTAGATATTATGCCATCATTTAATACCTGTGCAAAGTCTCTGACCCTACGAAGCAAACGATTCGCAATTCGCGGTGTTCCGCGGCTACGCTTAGCTAGTTCCATCAAGGCTAGCTCATCTATATGCACATCAAGCACCCGTGCGCTACGTGCTATTATTGAAGCTAATTCATCATTAGTATAATAATTCAGCTTGTTAACTATACCAAAACGATCGCGTAGCGGCGCGCTTAGATCACCAGCTCTGGTGGTTGCTCCAACCAAGGTAAATGGTGGAAGATCCAAACGAATCGATCGGCTCGTACTATCTTTACCAACAACGACATCGATAAAAAAATCTTCCATTGCGGGATACAAAACTTCTTCAACGACCTTTGGCAACCGATGGATCTCATCGATGAAAAGTACATCACCTGCTTGCAACGAAGATAAGATTGCCGCTAGATCTCCGCTTTTTTCAATGCTTGGTCCAGAACATGTCCTGATATTTCCATGCATCTCATTCGCCAAGATCATTGCTAATGTTGTTTTTCCAAGGCCTGGAGGCCCATATAATAATACATGATCTAATGTTTCATGTCGATTTAATGCAGCTTGGATGAAGACGCGCAAATTTTCTTTTAAACTTTCTTGTCCAATATAATCATTCAAATTAGAAGGACGTATTGACTCTTCTTCATCATTGCTGCTTTTTTCAACGCTCAGTAAACGATCTGTCATCTTATCCTCCTATCTTTCTTTTTAACATCATCTGTAAGCCTAGCTTTAGGTATTCATCGCTGCTTAGATCTTGCTGCGTTTTTAATTGTTTGATGACGCCTTGGATCTCATTGGCTTTATAACCCAATGCCTTTAAACCTTCGATCGCATCCTGCATGGCGCTAGACAATTCTTCAGCATCTTCTTGCGTTTCTTGCACAAGCTTGCCTTTTAGATCCAAGATGATCTGACTTGCCGTTTTAGCTCCAACTCCTGGCAGTTTCTTGATATATGCTAGATCATTATTTTCAATGGCTTTGATGATATTATTCGCATTGCTGATCTTAAAAGCATTCAAAGCGGTCTTAGGTCCTAGACCTTTCACGCTTATCAGTTTTATGAACAAATCATGATCTTGTTCACTAATAAATCCGTACAAGCTGATCTCATCTTCTCGTACATGCTGATAGGTATAGATACAAGATTCTTGATTAAGATTTACCTTATCAAATTGCACAAAATTTATCCGATAACCTATCCCGTTGTTTTCAATAATTATATTATCAAGATTT
>CASGCC010000202.1 GCA_949299585.1 uncultured Bacillota bacterium
ACCATCTCTCTTATATTGTACCACGAAAGAAAGCGTGAGAGATTTATTGATAAAATATTTGTGTCCGCGCGACTTTAGGCGCGGGGAAATGGAGGAAAATATGAAAAAAATCATTGTTTGTTTATGTGCGTTATTGATGCTAAGCGGATGCAGCAATAACAATAACATGAAAAAAGCTACATCAGCAGAAAAGATGAGCTATCAGGCTGATGTAGTTATTATTGGAGCCGGAGGTGCTGGCATGGCCGCCGCAATTGAAGCAAGCGATAATGGTGCTAGCGTGGTAGTTTTAGAAAAAATGAGTTATATCGGCGGTAATACTTTGCGATCAGAAGGGGGAATGAATGCTGCGGAAACTATCTATCAAAAGGAAAAAGGGATAGAGGATAGCGTTGATTTGATGATTGATGATACCATAAAAGGCGGAAAAGAAAAAAATGATCCTGCCTTAGTTGAATATTTTGCAAAAAATAGCGCTGCTACCATTGACTGGCTAACTAGTATAGGTATGGATGTAAGTGATGTTGCGCAAGGTGCTGGAGCTTCAGCAGCTAGGATGCATCGTCCTGCAGATGGTTCAAAGATCGGAGGAGTATTGGTTCCTGTTCTTAAGGATAATTTGGCTAAGCGTAATATTACGATCTTAAGTGAAACCAAAGCAGTAAAATTGGTCAAAGATGGTAATAAGGTCACTAAAGTAATGGCTGAAGATGTAAATGGTAATGAAATGATTTTTGATGCTAATGCTATTGTTATTGCTACAGGAGGGTTTGGTGCTAATGAAGCATTGTATGTAAAATATCGTGAAGACCTAGAAGGATTTACGACGACGAACCATCCTGGAGCAACAGGAGATGGTATCATGCTAGCTGAAGAAATTGGTGCGGATCTTGTTGATATGAAAGAAATCCAAACGAATCCTACCGTAGAAATAACTTCTAATACGGTGATTTCTGAATCCGTGCGAGGCAAAGGCAGCATCTTGGTCAATACAAGCGGAGAACGTTTTATTTCAGAAATGGAAACGCGTGATGTTCTTTCTGCAGCTATTTTAGAACAAGAAGGTAAGTTAGCATATTTGATCTTTGATCAAAGAGTGATGGATTCCATGGCAGCACTGCAAGAAAACTATGAAAAAGGTATAATTACCATGGGAAACAGTATCGAAGAATTAGCTCAGGAGATTGCAGTAGATCCTGCGGCATTAAGTGCTACTTTAGATAAATGGAATCAAGCTGTTGCAAATAAAAATGATGATGCTTTTAATCGTTCAACAGGTATGGACGAAGATTTATCTAAAGCTCCATATTATGCGATTACCGTCTCACCGGCAGTACATTATACGATGGGTGGCATCAAGATCAACACATCAACGGAAGTTATCGATACAAACGGCAAGATAATTGAAGGTTTATATGCTGCGGGCGAAGTAACTGGAGGATTGCATGGAGCAAATCGTTTGGGAGGAAATGCTGTAGCCGATATCATGATATTTGGAAGAACAGCAGGAAAAGAAGCTGCGCAATATGCTGCTAAGCAAACCAAAAAAGAATTAATCCTTCCACAAGCTGAACAAAAAGAACAAGCTAAAGGAAGTTTTAATGACGGAGAATATGAAGGTGAAGGCGAAGGCCTTAATGGCCCAATTAAGCTAAAAGTAATCGTAAAAGACGGATCGATCACTGATATCCAGGTTATTGAAAGCAAAGATACGAAGAGCTTATTTGATGATGCATTTGCAAAGATCAAAGGGGATATCATGGCAGCTCAAAAATTAGAAGCAGACGTTGTTAGCGGAGCCACATATTCCAGCGAAGGAATAATTTTTGCAATACAAGATGCTTTAAAATAAGCATAATTAAGCAACATTGTGATATTATCAAATGTTGCTTTTTGCTATAATTAAATAAGAAATGGTGATGCTCATGAAAATAAAATTAACGACCAAGATCGCTTTTTATACCATAATCCTAGTCTTTATCGCCGTAATAATTTCCATTTTTTTGTCAGGAAAATGGTATATCGAACAAATGATGATCAATATTGAAGACAATACCTTAAATGTCGTGCGCATCATTGCAAGATCAGATACCATCATAGATGGTTTAACTAAC
>CASGCC010000203.1 GCA_949299585.1 uncultured Bacillota bacterium
TAAACGATCAAGGCGATAGCCACGGTCGTAGGATTATATAAAAAGGTATCGATGATATCATCAAACAATAAACCCACGATAGCTGCTGGAACGGCCGCTACCGCTACCTTGAACCATAGGATCCAGGTATTCTTCTTTTGGACAGCCGTTTTTTTCGGACTAAAAGGATTCAATTTATTAAAATATAACAACAATACCGCTAAGATACTGCCAAATTGGATAACGACCATGAACATATCTATGAATTCTTTATTCATGGCGGCGTCTTTATATACCTGCAGCGGCATAAAAGCATCTACCAAGATCATATGTCCGGTCGAACTGATAGGCAACCATTCGGTAATACCCTGGACGATACCTAAGATGATCGTCTTGATAATTTCAAAAATAAACATATTCTCAACCTCAGCTTTAAATTATAGCTTATCGTCAGCTAATTTAAAAGCTTAACGTGCACTTTTTTTGATCATCCGCCGATACTTGCTCAAGACCTGCTTATATTCATCATAACTTTGGATGCGCGGATTCCAATCCGGATCCCCGATGGTTCCTGGGGTATTGATGCGATAACGATCGGTCTTGTTGATCAGATCGAAGAAATTGATGATCGCATATTCACATGGTGAATTTAAGGCATAAGCGATAAAATTATCATTCATCAATTCATAGCGGTACTTATGCTTTTTAAAGTATTCCTTGGCGTGTTTTTTGAAGCTTGCCTTATTTTGGCTGAACCATGATCTTAAGGTCTGGTTATCATGGGTGCCGGTATAGATGATCAAATTTTCCTTAAGCTCTTGTTCATGCTTAGGATCAAAATTAAATTGGATGACATGCATGCCCTTGAAATGATAATGATCACGCAATTCTAAGACCTCATCCCTTAGCTCCCCTAGATCTTCGACCACGATGTTGATATTTGGGCATTGTTTGAACAGCTCATCAAAAAATGCATAGCCTGGCGCTTCGCACCATGTGCCATCGATAGCCGTAGGACAAGTTGCCACGATCTTCCAATAAGTATCAAAGGCCCTAAAATGATCGATCCTGATGATATCGAACATCTTGGATGTATAACGTAAACGTTCGATCCAAAACTTAAAATTCGTTTTTTCCAGATATGCCCAATCATAAACAGGATTGCCCCAGCGCTGTCCGGTCGCACTAAAATAATCCGGTGGTACTCCGGCGATGAAGGTTGGCCGATTATCCTTATCTAATAGGAAACATTTTTTATTGTCATATACATCATTGCTGTCTAAACCGACATAAAAAGGAATATCCCCCATGATCTGCAGTCCCTTCTTATTAGCATAGGCCTTTAATTCATGCCATTGTTTATATAACATAAACTGGATGAACTTTTCATAATTGACCAGATCTTCATCAGTTTCTTCTAAGCTTAGCTTTTTCCGTTCATTCCAACAGACATCATCGTTTAGATGTTTCAAGGTAATAAAACGTGCATAGCTATCGACCCAATCATTGCTTTCAAGAAAATCTTCATATTCGTCATCGCCAACAAAATTTTGATAAGCTTCAAAAAAATAAGCTTTTTTGAACAAACGCACCTTATCATAATAGATCTTATCGACCTTACCGGCGATCGGCTGAACTTTTTTGATCAGCTTGGCTTTTTTTAATAGATCCAGCGATAGATACAGCTCATCCATCGCATAGCTCGAATATGGCTGGTATGGCGAATTCCCATATCCCAAAGGATTAAGCGGCAAGATCTGCCAGATCTTAAATCCTGTCTTGACCAGCAGATCGACAAATTCATAGCTGGTCTTGCCAAAATCACCAATGCCATAAACACTAGGCAAAGAGGCGATCGGCATCAAAACTCCGGCTTTTTTCATAAGTTACCTCATTATCAATACCCTATCATTATACCGCAAAACTTGCAAAAATACGGCCATTGTGTTAATCTATCGGCGTTGTCTTTAGTTTTTTAAAGCATTTAGGAGCTAACTATATAAAATACAAGTATTTTTTATGAAAAAGTTTGAAAATGTGAATTTAAATTTGTGTTAAACCACGACAAAAAGAACTATAGAAACTATATTTGATTGTTTTATCTTAATAAAGCCGGGTCAAAAGTTT
>CASGCC010000204.1 GCA_949299585.1 uncultured Bacillota bacterium
ATTATCGCTTAGCAATGCTGCTTGCGCTTCAGCAACGCTTGGATAATATGTCTTGTTCATCGAAAGATCTTGATATAAATTTTCAAAAACTAAACCAACCACGGCATTTTCGCCAAATAAAGCAATTTCTTTACCACTTTCAAGAGCATCGCTAGGTCCTACAAGATATAGATTGCCCCATGTAAGGATATCGATCAATTTGTATGAAGTTTTGCCAGCTGCTGCCAACTTAACCCCAAGATTGGTCGGAGCTATGATGATATCATATTCAGGATCCGGATTAACCAATGCTGCTAGCAATACATCGCTCCCATCAACCGAAGTAAAATCATGTTCATTTTCAATGATAACTTGCGTTAAAGGCAAAGCTGTCGCTCCTTTAGGGGCTAAGATATTTAATGAAACGTTATCTGCAGTTGAGGTAGGAGTTATCGTTGCCTCGATCATATCTTTTGATGTTGTGGAACATCCAGCTAATACCATCAAACTTAATAATAGAATAATTAATTTTTTCATTTTTTATGCTAACCTCTTTTGTTTGATTTCTTCACAAATATTTTGAACAAATTCGGCTATTGGCATCTTGACCTCTTCTTTTTTGCCATAGCGACGTACCGTAACGGTTTTCTCATTTTGATCAGCATCTCCAACGACTACTTCTACAGGAATTTTATGGATCTGTGCTTCTCTAATGCGATATCCTAATTTCTCATTACGATCATCGACGCTAACCCTAACACCTTGTTCTTCTAATGCGGCTTTTATTTCATTTGCATATGCTAAGTGATTTTCATGGTGGACAGGGATGATCACAACTTGTTTTGGTGCTAACCATAAAGGGAAAGCTCCGGCAAAGTGTTCGATCAAGATTCCGATAAAGCGTTCGATCGATCCGTAAATAACGCGATGAAGCATGATTGGCCTTTTCTTCGAACCATCGCTATCAACATAAGTAAGATCAAATCTTTCAGGTAAATTCATGTCAAGTTGGATCGTGCCGCATTGCCATTCACGGCCTAAAGAATCAATTAGATGGAAATCTAGTTTTGGTCCATAAAATGCACCGTCTCCAGGGTTTATCTTGCATTCTTTACCAGCAGCATGGCATGCTTTTTCCAAGGCCTTTTCGCTCTTATCCCAAATAGCGATATCTCCTATATATTTCTTTTCTGGACGCGTAGATAGTTCTATCGTATATTTTAAGCCAAAAACAGCGTAGATTCGATCGATAAATTTGATCAAGCGGATAACTTCCTCTTCGATCTGATCTTCACGCATAAAGATATGAGCATCATCTTGTGTAAAGGTCCTTACCCTAAATAAACCGTTCAACGCTCCGCTAGCTTCATGGCGATGAACTTGTCCTAGCTCTCCTACTCTTAATGGTAGATCTTTATAAGAATGCAAGCTATTTTTATAAACCAACATGCCCCCTGGACAGTTCATTGGCTTGATGCAGAAAATTCTATCATCGATTTCACTGGTATACATATTTTCACTATAGTTAGCCCAGTGTCCGCTTAATTCCCATAGTTCCTTGCTCATCATGATCGGGGTCTTGATGAACTGATATCCTTCTTTGGTATGTTCTTGATACCAGAAATTTTCTAGTTCATTTCTTATGATCATACCATTAGGTAAAAAGAATGGAAAGCCTGGTCCATATTCACTCATCATAAATAATTCTAATTCTTTGCCCAATTTCTTATGATCACGTTTTTTTGCTTCTTCTAGAAGATGCAAATGCTGTTCAAGATCTTCTGGAGTATTAAAGCAAATACCATAGATTCGTTGTAGCATCTTATTGTTGGCGTCACCTTTCCAATAAGCACCGCTCACCTTTAATAATTTAAAATTCTTTAACAATTTTACAGATTCAACATGCGGACCACGGCATAGATCGGTAAAATCTCCTTGCGTATAGCAAGAAATTACCGTATCGTCTTCATCCATGTTGTTGATAAGATCTAATTTATAAGGATCATCCTTAAACATTGTTAAAGCTTCTTGTTTAGAAATTTCATGCCTTACGATCCTTTTGCCATCTTTAGCAATTTTTTTCATTTCTTTT
>CASGCC010000205.1 GCA_949299585.1 uncultured Bacillota bacterium
CGTCCACTGCTTCTGCCGCGTCTCCGGCTCCCGGTCCGGAGCGGTACTTCACCTCACAGAACACCAGACACTCCTGGTCTCTGGCAATGATATCAATCTCTCCTCTTCTGCATCGATAGTTATACTCCAGGATCTGATATCCCTTTGTCTCCAGATACCTGCCGGCGGTCTGTTCATATCTGGCCCCGGTCCTTCGCCGATTGTTCTCCATATTCCTCTCCTTCGATCCGCTCTGGTCAGATGTAATTGCGGATAAATGTCCGGCGGTGGATGGGCGACGGACCAAGTCTTCGAAGCCCCTCCAGATGGGCTTTGGTCCCGTATCCCTTATTGCCTGCAAAATCATATCCCGGAATTACCTGATCGTATTCCTTCATCAGGCGGTCCCTGGTCACCTTGGCAATGATGCTTGCGGCAGCAACTGCTAGGTACTTGCTTTCAGCTTTTGTTTCAAAGTGAATATTACCGATGACATTTGGCTCATAAGCTAGATAGCGATAATATGTTGCGGGAGCGGCAAATTGATCGATAACGATCAATTTAGGCAATTTATATTTTGTGCTTAGGTTAATATATGCTTGATTGTGCAACTTAGCTTTTATGGCATTGAGATTATTGCTTTGATGAACGATATTATATTTGTCGTTACTCAAGATCAATAATGAATAGGGAAGCTTAGCGGTAAGCTGTGGTCCGATCTTCATGATATATTCGTCAGTTAATTTTTTAGAATCGGTGATATTTTCATTTTGCAGCCATTGAAGATCGCTTTTTGTTACGATGCATGCAGCGACAACTACTGGGCCAAAATAATCGCCGGTACCGACTTCATCACTGCCGGCATGATCGATGAAATCATCCATGGTTTGTGATACGGTAGATTTATTATCTTGAAAGGCAGCAGCATAGATTTCAGCATCATTTCCTTGAAAAACTACTTTATTGCTGGTGTAACAGGTTATCGTACAATTTTCAAGCTTCAGCATATAGCTAACATACTGATTAGGACTATCAACCTGATATTCTTTAAAGGTTTCGTATAATTTTTCAGCTTGGGCTGAGCTAAGATTTAAGGTTATCGTATTCATGGCTATTATTTTAGCATAATAATTTGCTTATTTGAATTTTTTTGAGTATCATATTTACGAAAGAGGTTTTAATATATGTATATCGATACAAATTATTTTATATTTATAAATATTGCGATCATTATTTTCTTGATCTTAAATATAATAAGAGGATATAAGGAAGGCTTCTTAAATCAAGTAGTAAGCTTATTTGGCTTGATCTTGGCGATGATCATTGCTAGGATCTTTAGTCCTGTTTTTGCTGATATGTTTGATCTTTGGCCTCATAGTTGGTATATTGCCAATCAAGCGGTTTTTGATGTCTTGATCTATGATACGATCAATAATCTTGCATGGTTCATCTTGTTGGTAATAATCTTAAAATTGATTTTTATCTTATTTAGACCATTGGTTAAATTTATCAGCAGCATTCCTTTGATCAAACAAGTTAATAAAGGTTTAGGTATCATTAGTGGATCTATCATAGGGTTGTTATGGCTTTTTGTCTTTTATATGATAATGGCATCTCCGCTTATCGTGAACAACGATCAAGTGATAGACGGGACCTTTTTTAAACAATATGATCAATTGACCATTGCAATGCTGAATGAACAAAATCTGGATAAAAACAACTGGCAGCAATGGATCAATGCCGATGGATTATCTGCTCAAGATCAAGAAGCATTAAAAGAATGGCTGATCGAACACGGTGTTGATGATATTCCAATTGAAGAGTTTACCCAAGGAGCACAACATGAATAGTTTTTATGAAGAACTGTCTTTGATCGTTGAGCAAATGAGCGCTTACTGTAGTTTTTCATTAGGAAAACAACAGCTTTTAGCTTGTAAGCCAAGTTTTGAAAAGATTGTGATCAAAAGGGATAATCAACAGATAAAAGAAGCATTAGAATTATGCTATAAGTATGGATCCATGCCATTTATGGGCATCAAAGATATCACGGAATCCTTAGAGAATGCAAATAAGGGTATCATCTT